>JBLILC010000011.1:0-52265 GCA_047635635.1 Octadecabacter sp.
GATCTGTCAAAATATAAATTCATCCTGGCACCCGGAATTATGCACCTCAGTGACCCGCTCCGCGCTGCGCTTTCAGATACCACCGCCTTGATTGGCCCACGCACTGATACCAAGACCAAACATCTCTCGATCCCAACCCCATTAGGGCCAAATATTCCCTCTTTAAATGCGTCAGTCATCCTAACCGAAAGTCTACCACCCGACGTTGGTGTACCACTGGAAAACGGTGGTCAGTTCGTGCATTGGCGTGAAATCCTCGAAGGTGATGCGCCCGTTCAATTGCGCACCACAGACGGTCACGCCGCAATCATAGGCGACAAATTACGCTACTTAGCAGGATGGCCAGACGATGACACTTGGGATATAATCCTGCATGACCTCTGCGACGAAGTCGGGCTAACATACCATGACATGCCAGACGGCCTGCGTCTGCGCGACACGGAAACACACCGCTTCGTGTTTAACTACGCACCCGAACCAATAAACTGGGAAGGGAATGAAATTCCCGCCGCAGGGGTCTATTGGAATACCCTGTGACGCCTTTTGGTACCGCGTCTAACGGTCGGAAAGTCGAAGCCCTAAAGTTATCAGCGCATGGCCTTGATGCAACTGTGCTGACCTTTGGCGCCGTTCTGCAGAGCCTGCGATTGGACGGAGTCCCGTACAGTTTAACGGTCGGGTCAAATCATCTGTCTGACTACGAGGGGGCGATGAAATACCACGGTAGCATCGTCGGCCCCGTTGCGAACAGGATTTCAAACGCAACTGCTACAATCGACAAAACAACCCACCATTTTGATACGAATTTCATTGGGAAACACACGTTACATGGCGGTCAAGCCGGTACACAAACTCGCATATGGCAAGCTACATATCATAAACCTAATCGCCTTGATTTAACTCTTAACCTTGTTGACGGTGATGGAGGATTCCCTGGAAATCGCCACATTACAGCGCGATTTGACGTTATCGAAGGCCCTATCTTACGCCTTAGCATTACCACCAAAACTGACGCACCAAGCATCGTCAATCTAACTAATCACAGCTATTGGAACCTTGACGGAACCGACCACATGCGCGAACACTCATTGCTCATCAAAGCCACAATGTATCTGCCTATTGATAATGAAAATGTGGTTACTGGCGTGATCGCACCCGTCACTGAGACCTTCTACGACTTCACAGCCCAAACCCCGCTCATGCTCGGGAAAGCTCCAATAGACAACACTTTTTGTTTGTCAGATCAGCGGCGCCCATTGACTGATGTCTTATGCTTAAAGGGCAGGTCAGGCATCGCCATGACCCTCGCCACAACAGAGGCTGGAGCCCACATTTTCGACAACCATCCAAATTATGACAGCATCGCAATTGAGGCGCAAGGTTGGCCTGATGCACCGAACAAGCGCGGCTTTCCAAGTATCACAATCTCACCCGACGCACCAATAATTCAAGTCACACAGTGGCGTTTCACGCGCTAGGCTAGCCCCCGTTGCCTCCAATTGACTTCGCAAGTTAAATGTTCCCTCTGCAGTCTAAGTAATTTCATCATTACCTAGTAGGTCTAGGTATGTCTCTTCTGGCAAGATATACCAACTGCGTAAACAGCGGGTCAATTACCACCTACTCCCTACTCAGCACCTTTTGTTCTATCGAGAACAAAGAGCCAATCCAACCGCGCTGGAACCCATCTTTCAATAGCTTCGTGGTCTGTCATTCGCGCGTTAGCCATATGGCGTTGAACCGGATCACAGCCGTTGAAACCGGAGCCTGCTTCCGTACCAAAAGTGATAATCTAATAATTTTGGAATCGTTCGTTGACCCCGACAGAATTATTCATCGTTGTTTTGCAGCCAGCGCATTACACTCTGCGTGGTAGACTTGGATTTTGACCACAATTACCTACATTGGGCAGCACAAATTTAGTATTTTATCTCCAAATAAAATAATTTTTAACATTTTAAGACAGTCCTAATTCAGCATAGCCTTAGACACTACGAGCATACGGATCACATACAACACAACCGCACCACAAATTGTGCGCGTTAATTGTAAACTTGCTTTTCTGTGGTTCCAGTACGGCCAATCGTCACAATGGCCGCCTTTTGCGCTTTTAAATCAGTAGTGTTCTGATCAATGTAGCGGCGAGGATAACTCACAAATACTAAAACTGAGCGGGTGTCGCCATCAAAGTACCACCCCTCGTCAAAAGCAGCTTATTGTCTAACAAAACGCCATCATCATCTGGATACTGGCTGTTAGGTACTGCCGATGGATGTCCGCATAATACTCGAAATACCCCAGCCTAAATCTCGGCATGCCGACAATAAACATTAGAGACTCAAACCTAGCATCAAGCATCTACGCTAACCAATTACATAGTAAAATCAGCGACACCGCCAGCCACATCGGGCCAGCCAAGCATCACCACTTTGATATTGCCTGACATTGTGCACAGATACACTAAAACGTGGGGCACTTTACCCACCTAATCACCCACGCGATAAAGATTACACTAGAAAAATAAAACCGTTCCTCAGTGTTCACTGAATAGCTTATGTTGGCCAGTTTTGTTCCCATTTAATCAGCTAAAGGCATAAACTGGTTCGACATCATTTCGGGCAGAACCCGATCGTCATCGGTATTAGCCAAAAGGTTACGCCCTAATTGCTTGAGGTGAGGATCAGTTAGTAAAGAGCACCAACTTCGGAAAAACAACATGCTTGAATTATTCTATTGCTGGCTGGTTCTAAAATAATTGTTGAGCGTATTTCTAACACTCATCTAAGTGCGATCATAAAACGCAAAAGCTGTGACCCTGTTACTCAATTCCTAAGGTTTCACCGCTACAGGCTCCAGAAGTTGTGCAAGTTCAACGCCCAGATCAGACACCTGTAAGCCCTCTCTAATTACCTCAACGCTTTACATTTAAAATAGAAGTCTTTCAGTAGGACTCATAAAGCTTGACCTCAACAAATGCGTCCAGAATTTGAAGCCTATACCTTTAGCCTTTCGGAACAGGACTCTGTCCTACACATCAATCGTCATTTGCACTTTTTTCCTTCCAGCCCTTTGCAAGCAGCGCATCAAACTACGTTTTACGCAGTTTCATTAATCCAACACTCAAAGCCACCACCGCAAGTAAGCGGTTGAATCAGCACCCGTGGCATACCCAGCGCCTCGGCCACCAGACAGGCGTGTTGCACAGCTCCACAACAAGGCATAGCGATTTATGGTTGGTCACATCAGAGTCGCGCTGAACACTTACAAACTCGGAAGCAATTAATCGTTCATAATCGCCCACAAGGTGACTAACTTCCTTAGATATGCCACAATATAAAAACTGAACTGACTATTATGTCCCGGAGCTTCGGCAACCTCAACTATCCCGAGTAAACCACAAGCTGGCACTGAAAGGATCGTATCACACCCTTGAAAGGGCGCTGCATTTAATTTTGGCATTTAACTGCATAATGAAAAACTGTTTAAAGTCTCGTCCGACATCCAAAACAGCCATCACACACTCAACTTAGCAGCTCAAGATCGGTGACCGGTGACCGGTTGGCATCCCTCACAGTGGTATCTTCGCGCCAGACCAGTTTGGCGAAGCAGGGCACCTGGTGGTCATTCTATGCCCGCCACAACCTTAGCCGCGCGAAGCTAATTTTCTGCTTTCGGCAAGGCGTGCAATAGTTCTGCCTTATGGCTGCGTGGCCGCATGATATTTGATTTGCAAAGTGTACCTGTACCAAGTTGATATCTAGGGCAACAAGCATACTAACGTCCACTTTTAACGACTTTGGCAGCTCGACATAAAATAATTCCATACGTAAAAATTCTCACGCAAATAAATCTGGTCGAGACTGGCAGCCTAATTACAAAAGCTTATGAAACCTGTTAGAAATAATCAAAAAAATATCCTCAGCCTTGCGTTACAACTGCGCGTCTGTAGCAATTGTCGTGCCCTTTTTTATTCGATCAATGGACGTGAGCCCCAGATCATCGCTTAAAATCAGTTTGTGAACGCCTTTGTCCAGTAATGTTTAGGGTTCTAGGACAGAAGTTTTGTATCAACACAGCACCAACCAGCCTACGCTCAATAATATCAGAAAACGTGCAACTATGGCCAATTTTAAGTTAAGATTTATTTACCAATAAGAAGCTTATCTGTTCAAAATTGGCGGAGCTGAATAGGGGATATCGCAAAGAACAACCTTCAAAGCGTGAGTTTAGGTTTGACACCAACCCCAGCCGCGACTATTCCGCCGTTGCGTATGGCGTTATAGCTCAGTTGGTTAGAGCGAACGACTCATAATCGTTAGGTCCCTGGTTCAAATCCAGGTAACGCCACCACGCGCTTTCCAAAATAGATAAAAATAGAATTTCAACATCTACCGTTTATGACACCACCACCCTTTGATATCATTCTGAAGTAACCTATGGTATATTATTGGGGGTAGTTTCGTGGCATTATTACAAGAGTTTTGTGCTATTGTTGGCAAAGAATACGCTCTGACAGGCGTTGATACTGCACGATGGTCGAAAGACTGGACAGGTAAGTATTGCGGACAACCCGGCGTGGTTTTGCGCCCAGCATCCACGCATCAAGTATCCCAAATCATGACCCTCGCCAACGTACAGCGTCAGTCCATCACCCCCGTGTCCGGTCACACAGGGCTTGTTGGTGGAACATATGCGCCCGGCGGTATACTGGTCTCAATGGATCGTATGAACACCATCCATGACATCAATGAAGCCACGCGCACAGCTGTAGTTGACGCAGGTGTTATCTTATCCTCCCTTCATGACGCGGCAGACGCCGAAGGGCTGATTTTTCCACTGACCTTTGGTGCACGCGGGTCAGCGATGATCGGTGGGGTAATGTCTACCAATGCAGGTGGATCCAATGTGCTGAGGTACGGAAACACACGCGACCTCATACTTGGGCTTGAAGCAGTACTGGCAGACGGTCGTGTGGTGAACCTCATGTCGTCATTACACAAAGACAATTCTGGCCTGAACCTGCGCCAGTTACTAATTGGTGCCGAAGGAACCCTGGGGATCATTACCAAAGCAACACTGAAACTCGCACCAAAACCGTCCACCTACGCCACTGCGATGGTGGCAGTTCCCACCCTGGACGACGCGCTAATACTACTGAACCGCGTACAAGACGCGACTGGTGGCTCGGTAGAAGCGTTTGAATACATGCCACGACATTACATTGATGTGCACATGGCCCGTGTGGCCGGCGCGCGCGAACCTTTTGATACACCATATGATATTAACATCATGATCGAAGTCGCCACAACAACCGACACAGACATATCCGAAGTCCTGCAAATGATCATGGCAGACATGATGCAAAACAGAGCGATACTCGACGCGGTAGTTGCGCAAAACGAAACCCAGCGCCGCACTATGTGGGACCGACGCGAAGCCGCAGCCGAACTAACATTCTGGCGCAAGCCGATTGTTGACACCGACGTTGCCCTACCACTTGATCTGGTGGGGACCTTTTTGGAACAAACCAATGCCAAAGTTTTTGAGGCTGACAACGGCTCCAAACCCTTCTACATTGCTCACTTGGGCGATGGTAACGTGCACTACAGCGTCTATCCGTCCATCGATGATTCCGCCCTAAATGATGAAATCGTAGAAATCATTGAAGGAGTCGTTGAACGTCTTGGCGGCAGTTTTTCAGCTGAACATGGGGTTGGCCTATCAAAACTGAACACAATGAGACGTCGCAAGGACCCTGTTGCGCTTGATATGATGCGCAAGATCAAGGGAGTGTTGGACCCAAACGGCATCCTAAATCCTGGAAAACTGATACCAGATTAAAAACAATTAGCCTTCTTCAACAACCTTGAAAAAATCTGGTCCAGCGTGGCCTAACAGCTCTTGTGCCAACTCCATACCCATCGCAGCGGCCTCTGAGACCAATCCGCGCCGCTCACCTGTAAACACCTGACTGCCATCAGATTTTAGAATTTCACCACGCAGCCACATGTTATCACCATCTATGATTGCTAAACCTGCAATTGGTGTTTCACACGATCCGTCCAACGCCTCAAGGAATGATCGTTCCGCCGCCATCTGTTGACCCGCTTGCACATCATGGATTGCAGCAAGCATGTCACGGGCCCGTAGATCATCAACGCGCCGCTCGATGCTTATGGTGCCTTGGGCAATAGCTGGCAACATGTCATCCAGATCAATTGCCCCCATTGCCGCATCATCCATCCTCATACGGTTCAGCCCCGCCATCGCCAAAAAAGTTGCATCCGCCAAACCATTAGCCAGCTTTTTTAACCGCGTTTGAACATTTCCACGAAACTCCACTACCTTTAGGTCTGGCCGTTTCGCAAGTAATTGCGCACGTCGACGTAGGCTTGAAGTGCCAACAATTGCTCCTTCGGGTAGCTCAGCAATCCCACTGTATTTTACCGATACAAATGCATCTCTTGCATCTTCACGGGGCAAAAACACATCCAGCACCAACCCATCTGGCTGCACCACTGGCATGTCCTTAGTCGAATGAACGGCAATATCAATCCGTCTTGCCAACATCGCCTCTTCGATCTCTTTGGTGAACAAGCCTTTGTTGCCAATTACTTTAAGCGGAATATCCGCATCAATCAGTGAACGATCATCACCCGTAGTCTTTATTACGCAAACATCGAACGCGTCTTCAGGCAGATCAAACGCTACCATCAATCGTGCTCGCGTTTCATATGCTTGCGCGAGGGCAAGCGGCGATCCACGGGTTCCAATTTTCAATGGTGTGGCGGGTGTGGGCATTTCAAAATCCATACCGAACAATTAGCCGCGCCTTCACGTCACTACAACCACTTGACTCGCGTTGCCTCAAAAGGGAAACCAAAGTTAGTATTTGGAGACCACCATGAGCACGCAAAAAACAGTTCTACGCGCCCTTGCCGGGGAAGCCCTTCCTACACCACCTATCTGGATGATGCGTCAGGCTGGGCGTTATTTGCCCGAATACAAAGCAACCCGCTCGCAAGCCGGTGATTTTCTATCCTTGTGCTATAACCCCGAACTGGCTGCCGAAGTCACACTACAACCGATCCGTCGCTACGGATTTGACGCATCTATCATTTTCGCAGACATTTTGCTGCTTCCGCAAGCGCTTGGTGCAGATTTATGGTTTGTCACAGGCGAAGGACCACGTTTATCGACGATAACAACAGCAGATGAACTTAAGGCACTAAAACCTGTGAGTGCAATTCACGACAC
The DNA here is from genome assembly GCA_047635635.1 of Octadecabacter sp. Lineage (GTDB taxonomy): Bacteria > Pseudomonadota > Alphaproteobacteria > Rhodobacterales > Rhodobacteraceae > Octadecabacter. Next base: position 7,258 of record JBLILC010000011.1, read on the forward strand.
ACTGTCCCCAATCTACGAAACTGTGAAAATCCTTACACACGAATTGCCCGACGATGTCACACTCATCGGTTTCGCAGGCGCACCGTGGACTGTTGCGACCTATATGATCGCTGGTCAAGGCACACCAGATCAAGGGCCAGCACACGCGCTGAAAGACTCCAACAAGGTAGTCTTCGAAAGTTTACTCGATCTAATCACCGATGGCACCATTGAATATCTGTCGGCACAGATTGAGGCTGGAGCTGAAGTGGTCAAATTGTTCGATAGCTGGGCTGGATCGCTTGAGGGCGATGATTTTACCAACTACGCGATCAAACCTATGTCTCGTATTGTTACCACCCTCAAAAAACTACACCCTAACACGCCCATCATTGCCTTCCCGCGCGGTGCTGGTGAACGCTATGTAGGCCTTCACAATGCTATCGGTGCTGATTGCATCGCACTAGACGATGGTGTGACAGCGCAATGGGCTGCTGCCAACTTGCAAAAAGACGGCTGCGTTCAGGGCAACCTGAAATCATCACATATGGTTACGGGCGGCGACATGCTGGTGTCCGAAACTCGGCGCATTGTCGACGCTCTCAAAGGTGGACCACATATTTTCAACCTCGGCCATGGCATCACACCAGATGCTGATCCGGAAAACGTCAAACTTATGATTGATACGGTGCGCGAAGCTCACTGACGCATGTTGTTATCCTGTTAAATCAAACTAATTATTAAGAATATAGTATTGAGAACACAAGGCTTTCAAAAAAATCGTCTTGCCCCCTTTTTTCCCTTAGATCCACTTCGCCATCGGGGGCAGGCTCATTAACACGGCGTTCGCATCGTGGCCTGTTTCAAGGCCAAATTTTGTACCCCTATCATAGACAAGATTGTATTCCGCATAAAGTCCACGATGCACCAATTGGACGTTCTTATCCGAGTCTGTCCATTCCATATCGCGTCGCCCTTCAACAAGGGGTTGATAAGCTGGTAAAAACGCCCGACCCAAATCCTGCGTCAGGGCAAAATCTGCGCTCCAATTACCAGTACAATAATCATCCATAAACACGCCGCCAACGCCACGCGCTCGGTTGCGATGAGGGATATAAAAGTATTCATCTGCCCAAGCCTTTAGTTTAGGATAATGCGCTTCACCATGCCGGTCTAGCCACGTCCTTTGAGTGGCGTGAAAATGTGCAGTGTCTTTAGTATATTCAATGCAAGGGTTTAGGTCGGACCCACCGCCGAACCACCACGCATGCGGCGTCCAGAACATTCGTGTATTCATGTGAACTGCTGGCGCATGGGGGTTCTGCATATGCGCGACAAGGCTAATACCAGCAGCCCAAAAGCGTGGATCATCGGCCATGCCGCTTAGACCTTTGCGCGACATCATCGCAGCCTGTGCGCGTTCACCTAATTTTCCATGGACGGTTGAGATATTGACCCCAACTTTTTCAAACACGCGTCCACCACGCATCACGGACATCACGCCACCACCTGCCTCTTCTCCAGCGTCATCAATGCGGGTAGTTTGTGTCACCTCAAACCGGCCCGCATTCAGGTCGGAGAACGGTCCTGAGTGTTGTGTATCTTCAAGATTTTCAAAGGCTAATACGATCTCATCGCGCAGGGTGCGAAACCACGTAGACGCCATCGTCTTCTCTTGCTTCATATCGCCCAAACCCATCTACTGTCGCCTTGTTATTGCTTATCAATCAGACCTAGCATTGATTGTCTAAACAGGGCAAACGCCCACAACCGCCCACTCCAAAACTGCGACCATATGGCTGCCAAAGGAAACCAACATGACACACTCTTCCTTTCTTCTGCTTCCACTTCTTGCACTCGCCGCCTGTTCAACTCCACTCGAACAATGCATTAGCATATCCCACCGCCCTGTCGCTCAACTTGATCATTTGATATCGACGGTGCGCGGCAACATCAGTCGCGGATATGCTTTAGCCGAAGTGCAAGATATTCGTGTTTTACAAGCATCCTGCAACGGCATTAACGAAGACGGGTCTACCTTCCGTTTTCCTTGCGAAGAAACAGAAACGACGACCAGACAAGAGCCTGTGGCAATTAATGTCGGCGAAGAAAAGATAAAGCTTACACAGCTTGAAAACCGCCGCGAACAGTTTGTTCGGGATGCGCAATCGAACATACAGCAGTGTGTTGCTATTCATCCAGAATAGTTAGTGCGCCGGTGAAGTGACCGGATCAATCAGCGTGCGCCCCCCGTCGACAGTAATAATTTGGCCAGTCACAAAACTTGATGCGTCAGACGCAAGATACTGAACCGCATCTGACACCTCACCCGGCCCCGCAATGCGACCGAGGGGAGTGTTATCAATAATATCACTACGGTATTCGTCGTGTTCACGTAACTCGCGTTTCAGGCTAGCAGACATCACCGACCCAAAGGCAACCGCGTTTACACGAATGCGATGTGGTGCCAATGCAACCGCCATAGACCGCGTCATTTGATCTAGTGCTGCCGTTGAAATTGAATACCCCAACAGGTCAGGATTAGCACGCCGCGCTGCAATAGAGCTAAGGTTGATGATCGATCCCACATAGCCACTATCTTGGCCCTCAGCCTGCTTAATCATACGCTTTGAAATCGCCTGTGTAAGGCGCAAAGACGTCATAAGGTTTTGTTGCAGAAGTGTCTCTACCTGATCTTCTTTCGGATTCAACGGATCAGACGTGATTAATTGGCGAGACGCGTTTACCAAAATATCAACCCGTTCAAAACTATCAATTGTCATCGACAACAAATTATTAATCGATAGTTTTTGGCGCAGGTCACAGGCAAACGTACGGTAGCGTTCAGGTTCAACTTTGGACGAACCAAGCTCTTCAACCAATCGTTCTTCATCCATGTCGGCGAAGACCACGTTAGCGCCTTCTGCTAAAAAATGTCGCCCGATCGCGAGGCCGACACCATTTGCCGCACCAGTTACAATGGCGGTCTTACCGGCGATGGAAAAAGACATGGCAACTCCTGAGGACTTAATAGATTTGAAAGCGATAAGCTGTATTAGCGCTTGGGGCGAGTCGCCCGGAAAATCTTGAACGCACCCGACCCAGCAAGTTCCTCAACACGAGCAAATTTCGCGTTCAGTTCGGCCTCATAGGGCAGATGACGGTTGGCAACCATCAACAGCGTGCCTCGCGGCTTCAAAATGCGTGCAGCAGTTGCAATGAAACTTTTTCCAAGGTCGGGTTCACCAGCACGTGTTGTATGAAACGGTGGGTTAGACACCACCGTGTCGTAGGGCCCACCTACAAATGTCAGCGCATCCGCCCAAACAGGACGAGCACGAACATCATCAGTGTTGGCAACAGCACAATCCAGCGCTGATCTGTCTGCTTCAATCATATCGAGCCGGGTGACAGCTACGTGGGATAAAATTTCACGGCTGAGATAACCCCAACCTGCCCCAAGGTCAGCTGTTTCACCCTTAAGCGCTTCAAGATGTGGAACTAATTGAGCTGAGCCTATGTCAATTTTTGTTTCCGAGAACACGCCCGCCACAGTTTTGTAACCGTCAGGCGATTTAACTGACACGTCCCAAGCAGGCGCAGTTCCAGCCTCGAACCAGAATAGCCGCCCATGGCCTTTAGCAACAACGCCAATAATCGTGTTAGTTTTGCGTAGATCTTTGTAGATGCCCTCAATGCCGTCAGTCTTTTGTCCGTCAACAATAACCAAACCACCAGCGGCAATTGCGTCATTAATCAGGGCGCGCGCCAGCGTTTTTGATCGCGGCACAACCACGAGAGTCGCCACACGGCCTACCCCATCACTAACCTTGCCCATAGCTTGCCAATATTGGTGGTCGGGGTAAAACATTACCTCAACGCTAACATTGTTTAACTTAGCCAGATCATAGCCCGCAGGCGGGCGTAAAATATGCAGCGTCCCATTCAGGTTTAGACCTTCCTCTAGGGCAGTAAGGAGACGTGAATATTTCATATTAAATCACGCAGGCTCTGCGCCCTCATTCTTTTTCCATTGTGCATTGCAGTGGGTGCTGGTGACGTGCAGCCAAATCCATCACCAGAGCAACTTTAGTTTCCGCGATCTCATGGCTAAACACGCCAACCACTGCGAGACCCTTTTTATGCACGGTTAACATGATCTCAACCGATTGGTCATGGTTCAAACTAAAAAAGCGTTCTAACACATGCACAACAAATTCCATCGGCGTATAATCATCGTTCAGGATCATCACTTTATAAAGCGGTGGCCGCTTGGTCTTCACCCGTGTTTCAAGTTTAATGCCGATATCGCTATCATCGTCATCTTCCCGATCAGCCATCATATAAACGTCTTGAAGCATAGTAATCCCTTAACGCGAGTCACACGAACGCAATGTAATTGATCAAACAGTATAACCTCTATGACACCTATGAAAGGGGTGACGCGTAAGTGCCGCACATTACACACTAGGATCGTCGCTTTAATAAATAAATTTGGAGGCTCTGTCACAAAGTTTTTGGGTCTTTTTTCTGAGATGAAAATGTAACACTGGTTTTCACCGGGACGACGCAAAGGAAATGGGCAAAACGATGGTTGATTTTAAAGGCGCACATTATCCAAAAGATGTGATCGTCCACGCAGTTTTTTCTACGTCCGGTATGCCGTCTCGTACCACGATCTTAAAGAGATATTGGCAGAGCGTGGCGTTGAGGTTGACCATGCGGCATGGAACAGCTGGGTTGTTAAATATTCGCCGTTGTTCGCCGTAAATGCGCAGGCAAAGAAACGGCCAACAGGCGGTTCTTGGCACATGGATGAGACTTGCATCAAGGTCACAGGCAAGTGGACATATTATTACCAAGCCATCGACAAATTGGACAAAATCTTTGATTTTATGCTATTGGAGCATCGTGATGAAGACGCCGCAATCGCATTTTTTACGCGCGCAATCGGAAACAATGGTTTCCCTGACAGAGTGGTCATCGACAAGAGCGGCGCAAATCTCGCAGGGCTGCAGAACACGAACTGCCTGTTAGTCTTGAACGGTAGGTTCTGGCTGATCGAGATCCTGCAGGTCGAGTATCTGAACAACATAATCGAGCAGGATCATCGGTTCATCAAGAAGCTGAAAAGTTAAATGAAGGGGTTCAAATCCCTCAGCTCAGTCTCGGCCAAATGAAAAGGCATTGAAGTCGCGCACATGAAACGCAACCGGCAATTCGACCTCTCTGGTCAATCCACATTTCAACAGTTCGCGGCACTCGCTGGATAGCTGTGTCCAAGGTTATCGGCCATTCCGTCGTGCGCTGAAAGTTGCGACAGAACTGGAAATACCTAAGAGATCATTGCTGGGCTTCTCTTGTTTGAGAAAGGATTTTTTTCTGGCACGTAATACCACTGTCAATTTGTTCGATTTGCTAATGCCACACAAGCTTTTGAATTTTTTAAAACTTTTCCCACATATTTAAGAATTTATTGGTATCACTAACAACTAGATCAGTTTGTTGCCCTCCACTAAATATGTTGGGATAATGGTGTTTTATCGCCCAATCATCACCATCGGTGGCCAACGTCGAAATCAATGAAGGATCGATGACACCATTTATATTTTGAGTTTTCATAATGTCAGCCAACATCAATACGATTAAGCGTTCACCATCTGATAATTGCATAATAAAATCTCTTTTAAAATTTATGGAAATAATTGTGCATATCAAAACAGGGTGCCCAAACAGGGCGTTAACGCACTCAAATCACCTCGAACTAAAGTGCCGCAAACCCTGTTCAAAAACTATCCGCCATTGGTATGAAATTATCTTTAATCAGGGTCTTTCCAACAAAAGTACGAAACACGAAATAGGACGTCTGGCTGTTGGAAAAGGATGTCCGAGAGCAAGGTGGTGTCCAAAAGTCTATTTAGACGCAAGTTTCAGCCCAGTCCGCAATGGAACCTTATTGGACAGCTATGAACGATGCCAGGTCTTCTGAGGAATGCAACTTCTGCTTCTTTCCCTACCAAAATCATAAGTGTACGAAACCAACTGAAACAGGGGATGCCAAAACTGTATAAGCGGTTTTATATCAAAGCGATATCAAAACCCCTATGTCGCGTTTCGTACCTTTGCTGCTACGGACCCCAATTGCAGATCAACTCGCGGCAAAAGGCGTTAAATAGCGCTCGGGGTATCCGTCTATGATCCAACAGATCCGATGGCAAAGATGTTCTTCAACATTCCAGCCACACTCGCCAAGTTTGAATCCTATATTATCCGCATGCGTACCCGCGAAGGCATGGCAATAGCCAGTGCCAAAGACAAGCTGCGCGGTCAACGCCCAAAATTATCTGAAAAACAACAAGGTGTGCTTGGGCGCATGCATGCAACCGGCGAGTATTCTACTTCTAATCTCACTGGTCTTTTTTTTGTCTCAAGGTCAACAGTCTATCGGACGCTAGCGCGTATTAACGCCAAAAATGTAGATTAGCCTAGCGTAGTATCCTGCCACCTACCCAAAGCGACCCCAAAAACGCCACAGTTGGTGACCATGAAGCTAGGAACTTAAATGATACCAAAGTCGGCCAAGCCCTTAATCATGCAGTCATATATGGAAAAACATGACCCCGCCAAAAACCAAACGCGGTTCTACAATGTGGTTATACTGCTAAACTTATTTAGTGAATGGACGCTCTATCGAGAGTGGGGCCGCATAGGGCAGGGCAGTCAAGTGCGTATAGAATAGTTCGACAGCGAAGATGAGGCAAAGGGAGCATTAACCGTGCTGGAAACCGCTAAAAAGCGGCGGGGCTATTGGTTGCGGCAAAAACAGTTGCCCATGCTTTAGCTGAGCGATTGGTCCGCACCAAAAAATTTTCAATAACTGGTCTGGTTTTGAACAGGGTTTGTGGCAGCGTCAAATTAAGCGGTTTGCATGCATACCAAAAAGTAGCGTTTTCGGGACAATTTTGCGGGCCCACTAACGCCACTTGTGTCGAGCGTCACTCTCGACCCATTGCTGCCGCATGTGTGAAACAAGTCTAATGACATCTTAAAGCCCAAAGAAATCATCGCTGCCAATTTTAAATTGCGATAGTTGACCTTCGCTGCGCCGTCAGTGGGCTGGGAATTTGCAGACTATTGGGGCCTTTGAAATTAACTCATTCTAAACTTGGTGCGCAAAGCTAGGGCTATCAAACAATGCAGAATTAGACTGGCAATTGATAGAGGGCTCGACTTCGTCTCGGCTCCGCTTATTGTAGCAAGAGGCTTTCCGTCAGAAAACTGCCCACGGGCTGCGATGTCGGCGGCATGGCGATTCCAGAATTGTTGACACAAAATAGGCGCAACCAAGCCCTGACTAAGCAGCTTGACACAATATGTTTTAGTCCCAACACCATTTAATCGGTTATAGTAGCTTTTTTTTCGCCAAAACGACTTTCCAAGGTACTTTAACCCATCACTACATAGATTTGAGCAGCGCACCCTTCTTACATAGACGATACACCATCTAGTATTAAAGTAATGCTCTACCGCTAAATGTGTTGCGGAACATGAAGATTGTGCAGGTATGCCACACCAAAACCCTTTGAATTTAAGGTATTTTCTGAATCTCAGTCCTGTGCTAATGTAACTGAATAATAAGAGACCCCACTAAAAACCGGGGCTCATGAGGCAGAAAAAAAGGGCATTTGCGTGAAACGTCGCATTCATAATCCCGCGTTGGCGGGAATCCTTCTATTGTTCACTCTTCTGATGGCTGCTTTAGCTCCTGTCACTGGTAATTCGGCACCATACGCAGCCATGGTTGTGGATGCGCGCACAGGTGAGATATTGCACTCACGAAATGCGGACACACAATTACATCCAGCATCACTCACAAAAATGATGACTCTTTATATTGCATTTCAAGCAATCGAACGTGGCGAAATCCGCCTTGATGACGTGATTACCATAACACGAGTGGCAGCAAACGAGCCTCCTTCGAAACTTGGTCTAGTTGTAGGTCAACGCATACAGTTCCGTTACTTAGTGCGCGCCGCTGGTGTGAAATCAGCCAATGATGCAGCGACCGCAATTGGGATCGCAATAGAAGGAAGCGAGGCTGCTTTTGCTCGTCGTATGACCGCAACTGCTCAGGCAATGGGCATGTCTCGTACCACATTCCGCAATGCTCACGGTCTTACGGAAACAGGCCACATGTCAACCGCCCGTGACATGACCGTACTAGGCAGACACATGATCTACGACTTTTCTCAATATTATAACATTTTCAGCCGTCTGACAACAGATGCCGGTGTGCGTCAAGTAGCCAACACTAACCGCCGTTTCCTCAACGCCTATCGCGGAGCAGATGGTATTAAAACTGGCTATACCCGTGCAGCCGGGTTTAATCTTGTTGCATCTGCTGAACGTGGCCAAGAACGAATTATTGCAACAATGTTTGGCGGATCTTCAACCGCACAACGCAACGCTCGTGTCGCAGAATTACTTGATATGGGGTTTGCCCGCGCGCCGACTACAGCAAATATTAATCGACCCAGCCCCGTTGCTCCACAAGGTACTGGCAGCACTGACGCTCAAACTGCTGAAACGTCTAGAGTGAACGGGTTGGTCAGCCGCTCGCTACGTCCAAATGCACGCCCTGTTCCAAAACAAAACACTACTGACCAATTAATTGTAAATACAGATGTAATTGAAGATGCTTTGAGCGGAGTGCTGCAAACAGTCGCCACAGCGCCACAAACCACTCAACCACCAAGAGCCCGACCAAACGATGAAGTAATACTTGCGGCTGTACTTCAAGCTAACCCTACCCCAACAGAGCCTCAAATTGTAACCCGTATTTCGACATCTGGCAGCAGGCTATGGGGTGTCAACGTTGGCCGTTATAATTCGCGCTATCAGGCTGAGCGGGTGTTGCTACGCGTTGCTTTGAATGAAATGTCGACGCTTGACGGTAGCTTGCGCCGTGTGAACCAATCTAGCCTAGGCTACCAGGCAAACTTTATGGGGTTAACACAAGAAGGTGCTGAACGTGCTTGCGCTCGCTTGCAAGCACGTGGCACGACGTGCTTCATGATTGGGCCAGATTAACGCGTGAATCAATCCAGCCAGAAGAATAATGCCAATTGGCTACAATTGAAGTTCGCCCACCTGCTGCATTGACAATGAACACCACCAAGGCGGGTCATTACGTTGGCGTTCATCTCATCTTTTGTGTTGGTCAAAACTATGCCGAGCACATTGCAGAAATGGGGGGGGCCCAAAGAAAGCCAGCCGATCTTTTTATGAAACCGAACAGTGCGGTTGTTGAATCAGGCGCGATAATCCCCTTTCCTCCTGCTACTGAAAACCTCCACCATGAGGTTGAGTTGGTTGTTATTCTGAAATCAGGTGGTTCGTATATAAAGGTTAGCGAAGCACTCAGTCACATATATGGTTACGCCGTTGGCAACGACCTAACACGACGTGACATTCAAACCGGGGCAAAGCATAAAAAATCACCTTGGGACATGGCCAAAGGTTTCGACAATTCTGCCGTAATCGGAACCGTGCATCCTGTGGCCGAAGTTGGACATCCAACTGCTGGTACTGTGCAGTGTTCTGTCGACGGTGAAGTCCGACAGCGCGGTAATCTGACACAATGATCTTGTCCGTGCCTGAAATAATCGCGACGTTATCAACACTGGTATCGCTGCAAGCTGGAGACATCATCATAACTGGCGCACCCGCTGGCGTCGGATCAGTTGCACGCTGTCAAACATGTCTTTGTGAAATCAAAAGTCTAAGGGACGCTTCTGTCACATTTAAAGCCTAGCCAAAGGCCGCTTTCATCAACTCTCGGGTATAATCGCTCTGAGGAGCATCAAAGATTGCGTCCGCATCCCCTGCTTCAACAATATCTCCACGTTTCATCACCATCACCTTGTGCGACAGTGCGCGCACGACTTTAAGATCATGTGAGATGAATAAATACGCCAGTTGGTATTTCTGCTGAAGATCGCGTAGCAGCTCAATAATCTGTACCTGCACAGTCATATCTAGTGCTGATGTTGGTTCATCAAGTACCACCAATTTAGGGCGGAGAATCATGGCCCGTGCGATTGCGACACGTTGACGCTGACCACCTGAAAATTCGTGCGGATAACGATCCATCTGCGCCGGATCAAGACCGACCTCGCCCATTATTTCAGCTACCATTTGGCGAGAAGGTTTGCCCGCGGAAGTGCCATGCACAGTCAGACCCTCAGCAATAATCTGTTCAACTGTCATACGCGGCGACAGGGACCCGTAAGGGTCTTGAAACACTATCTGCATCTCAGACCTCAGAGGACGCATTTGGCGGTCAGAAAGGCTGTGCAAGTCACTTCCCATAAAGACGATCCGCCCCTCGGAGCGAATTAACCGCATCATTGCCAATGCTAATGTCGTCTTTCCAGAACCAGACTCACCAACAATACCAACTGTTTCCCCAGCCCTAACGCTGAAATTGGCGTCATTGACAGCCTGTACGTAGCCAGTCGTCCGGCGCAAAAAGCCTGTTTGCAACGGGAACCATATTTTGAGATTTTCTGCCTCGGCCACAATATTTGCAGCCGGGTCAACAGGGATCAAAACGCCTGTGCTTTCCGCCTCAAGTAGAGTTCGTGTGTAAGGATGCTGTGGGTTAACAAAAATTTCAGATGTTGGGCCATGTTCGACTATTTTACCATCCTTCATCACACAGACACGGTCAGCGATTTTTCGAACGATTGTCAGATCATGCGTGATGAACAGCATCGACATATTAAGATCACGCTTAAGGTCTTCCAACAAATCAAGAATTTGGGCCTGGATTGTCACGTCTAGCGCCGTAGTGGGTTCGTCTGCGATCAACATATCAGGCCCATTGGCCAAAGCCATAGCAATCATTATCCGCTGACGTTGCCCACCCGATAGTTGATGGGGGTAAGCTCCAAGGCGGGCTGCGGAATCGTGAATGCCAACCTGTTCAAGCAGTTCAATGATGCGCACGCGCACAGCGTCACCGCGCAAACCTTGATGTAATTCAATAGACTCGCGCAACTGCTTTTCGATGGTGTGCAACGGGTTGAGGGAAGTCATCGGTTCTTGAAATATAAAACTGATGTCGTTTCCTCGAACACGTTGTAATTCTTTTTCAGACGCTCCAACCATCTGTGCACCGTTATAGGTGATGGACCCACCTATAGTGGCACTATCTCCAAGCAACTGGACCGTCGACAGCGCCGATACCGATTTTCCAGACCCAGACTCACCAACAATCGCAACGGTTTCACCCTTGTTCACGTGGAACGAAATTCCACGAACGGCGGTTGTCGTTTTGCCATCTTGATGAAAATTTACAGTAAGGTTTTGAACCTCAAGTACACGTTCTATCATGAGAATGTCTTCCGCGGGTCAAATGCATCACGCACGCCTTCAAAGATGAACACCAAAAGAGACAGCATAATCGCAAATGTGAAGAATGCGGTAAAACCAAGCCATGGAGCCTGAAGGTTTTGTTTCGCCTGCAAAGTCATCTCGCCTAGAGATGGCGAAGAAGATGGTAAGCCAAAACCGAGAAAATCAAGCGACGCCAACGTTGCAATAGTTCCCGTAATCAGGAACGGTAACATAGTTACGGTTGCGACCATCGCATTAGGCAGCATGTGGCGGAACATGATCGTGCGATCACTAACGCCCAACGCCTTGGCGGCGCGTACATATTCAAAATTACGCGCACGCAGGAATTCAGCACGCACCACACCTACAAGCGCAGGCCAGCCAAACAAGATGGTAAGAAATACCAGCAGCCAAAAACTTCGCCCTAAAATCGCGAATAAAATAATAATTACATAAAGCGATGGGGTTGAACTCCAAATTTCTAACAAACGCTGGAACACAAGGTCCACCCAACCACCGAAATAGCCCTGAATAGCACCAGCGAGGATGCCGATGACCGATGCGATCGATGTTACGATAATGGTGAACAGGATTGACAGACGGAACCCATGAATTACCCTTGCTACGACGTCACGTTTAGTATCGTCAGTACCAAGCCAATTGTGGCTGTCAGGTGGCGACGGCGCCACGCCAGGAATATCTACAATAGTGTTATAGCTATAAGGAACAGGCGGCCAAATCAACCAACCTTTCTGAAAATTCGCATCATCAATATCGCCACTTTGAGCTGCGGCGATAAGGGCTTCGGGATTATCGAAACAAATATCAAGGCCACCAATTTCAATCAAACAGCGCACTTCTACGTCTTTGTATTCAGCCTCTGTTGGAAAATCACCCCCATAATCCTGTTCCGAATAGAAACTGAAAATAGGCATACGAATTTCTCCACGGTAGCTGACCATAATAGGTTTGTCATTGGCAAGAAATTCAGCAAACAAAGATGCAATGAACAAAAACATAAATATCCACAGCGACCAGTACGCACGACGATTACGTGTGAAATTACGCCAACGCCGCTTATTAAGTGGAGATAACTCAAACCAGCTTTTTTTCTGTGCAGGGGGGGGTATTTTTATCATAGTTAGCCCCTCTTTTCAAAGTCGATGCGCGGGTCAATCAGAACATATGTGATGTCTGTCAAAATCCCAACAACAAGTCCCATAAGGGAGAACGCAAACAGCGTGCCAAACATAACCGGATAGTCGCGCTGCAACGTCGCCTCAAACCCAAGGCGACCTAACCCATCAAGGGAGAACAGTGTCTCAATAATTAATGAGCCACCAAAAAAAACACCAATAAACAACGCGGGAAAGCCCGAAATTATGATCAACATCGCGTTGCGGAACACGTGGCCGTATAGAACGCGAGATTCTGACAGACCCTTCGCCTTGGCGGTAATCACGTACTGTTTCTTAATTTCGTCCAAGAAGCTATTTTTGGTCAGCAACGTCAGTGTCGCAAAAGCCGAGATTGTTGACGCCAAAACCGGCAGTGCGATATGGTGAAAATAATCTTTGATCTGGCCCCAGGTGCTCAACTGATCAAAGTCTGATGAGGTCAATCCACGCAGTGGGAATAATCGAATGCACGTTGGGTTATAATCATACATCCACCATAACAGCGAGTTGCCGTTCAGCCAATCAGCCAAATAAGGAAAACGAAAACAGTTATTGGACGCAAACAGCACAATCAGCAAGATAGCGAACAGGAATCCTGGAATTGCATAACCAACAATGATCAGTGCAGACGTCCATGTGTCAAACGACGTGCCATCACGCACAGCTTTTTTTATACCCAAAGGGATGGAGACCATATAAGCAATCAGCGTTGACCAGAGGCCTAGAGTTATTGACACAGGCATCTTTTCAAGCACCAAATCGACAACGGACACAGACCGAAAATAGCTATCACCAAAATCAAAGCGCATGTAATCCCACATCATCAAAAAAAAGCGTTCTAGCGCGGGGATCGGCACAGATTTACATTCATCAGCACGCAGGTCCGGTTCGCCAGTATATTTAACATCACAGACAATACGTGCGAAGTTGAATTCTACCTGTAGTTCATCGAGAAATTCTTGTGGCAACCCACGCGACGCGACGCTATCGCCGCTGTCGGTTTCCATAATCTCTGACCCACCACCACTAATGCCTTCAAAAACATCGCCACCCCCCTCCATTTGGGCAATGATCTGATCAATTGGCCCTCCTGGAACAAACTGGATTAGCGCAAAATTGATAATCATAATCCCGAGTAGCGTCGGAATCACCAGCAACAATCGTTTGAAAATATAAACGCCCATTTAGTGCGTGGCCTTTGTTAGTCTAATTGCCGTCAGTCCGTCCGCTTAAAAAGCGCCAACTGCTTTTAATTCTTCTGCTCTCTCAGCATTGTACCACCAGAATGAAAGGTTGCCCAACGCGAAAGGCGGCAATGGGTCCGGATGTTCATACATATCAAAATAGGCAACGGAATGAACAGATTTGTACCATTGCGGCACCCAAAAACCTGTCGCGCGCAGCACGCGATCAAGCGCGTGGGTGCCAGTTGTCATGTCTTCAAGTACTTCGGCGTTGATCACAATCGTCATGAGCCGGTCTACTGCCTCGTTTTGTAGACCCATAAGATTACGCGAACTGTCAGCAGCAGTTTCTGACGCAAACCATTGACGCATCGCAGTGCCGGGCTCAAATCCTTGGGTCATTGTATGAGTAATCATGTCAAATTCAGATGGCGCATTAAGGCGTTCAACGTATTGAGCATAGTCTACACGATCTAGCGACGCTTTAATGCCAAGCCGTTCGAGATTTTCAATGTAGGGGTTGATGATCCGATCGAAGGATGGCGACGCCGTTAAAAATTCTACCGATAAGACTTCGCCATCTTTGCGGCGCAGACCATCGTCGCCAGCTATCCAACCAGCATCAGCCAGCAGACCGGAGGCTATACGCAGATTAGCGCGGTCGGTTGGACGACTTGCTTCAGATGTAGGAGACAATACTGCCTCATCCGTAAGGATATTAGGGTCGAGAAATCCCTCTTCGACAAGTGGTTGTAGCAAAGCCAGCTCACCCGATGTCGGGACACCACGCGCCTGTAAATCAGAGTTCTGCCAGAAAGAATCAACACGGTCATACAACCCGTAGAACAACGTCTCGTTTGACCATTCAAAATTGAACATCAGGCGGATCGCCTCACGGACGGCAGGATCTTGGAATTTTGGGTCACGCAAGTTGAAAATGAACGCCTGCGCAGATCCGATAGTACCGTCAGGCAATTCTTTTTTATGCACCCATCCATCTTTAATCGATGGGAATTCATATCCCGTAGCCCACTGTAGGGACGAATTTTCGTTTCGGAACGTGTATTCACCCGCTTTGAATGCTTCAAACGCAGCTGCAGAATCAGTAAAATATTCATATCGAATTGTATCAAAGTTTGCCTGGCCTATGTTGAACGGATGCGTCGCCCCCCACCAATCAGGATCACGAGCATAGATGACCTGTCGATTGGTATCAAAACTATCGATCACATAGGCACCAGTTCCCATAAACGGCACATCAGTGCTTTCATCTAGGCGTGCGCCTGTTTCTTCGAACCATGCCTTGGAAAAAACTGTGGTACCGCCAGCAAAGCGAATGACATCACGGCGCGGCGCGTCGGGTGTAAAAAAGAATTTGACGCTATAGGTATCTAGAACTTCCACTCTATCAAGATAGTCGGACACAACAGCTACGTATTCTGGCAGACCTTGAGTCATGAACAAATTATGAGTAAACTCTACGTCTTTGGCTGTCATCGGAGTGCCATCGGCAAATGTGATATCTTCGCGCAGATTAAAGATCACCCAATCCTTGTTTCTGGGATATTCTAACGTGGTGCACAAATAACAGTAAGACCCGTAAGCATCGTCTGCCGTTGAGGTCATTATGCTTTCAAATAATAACGTGGTACCAGCTGCAGCAGCACCTTCGCGAGTAAAATTATTGAACGTATCAAAAGTCCCTTGGGCTGAAAGACTCATCTCACCCCCCTTAGGGGCGTCGGGGTTAACATAGGCTAAATGCGCTATGTCCGCGCCGTATTTCAACTCTCCAAAGTTTGTGTAGCCATGCGAGGTGATAGTGGCCTCATGCCCATCTGCCCAGACTACTGTTGCCGCAACAGTAGCTAAAATCGCTCCCATAAGTATAAGGCCCAATTTTGTCATTACATAATTTGTTTGGCCTGCTGATTGCATCAAGGTGGCGGCCTTAGGGGCATGGCGCTTAGTTTGGGTCACGAGGCACTCCTGAAAGTTTGCATGTTAAGTTACTATTAAACTAAAACGCGGGCTGGCAAACATTCAAGTTGAGAATGTGTGACATCGTCGTAACCATGACACTAAGCTAGAGTCATGGAACGCAAAAGGCCGCCCCCAAGTGGAACGGCCTTTTCGTAGATTTAAAATTGATTTCAGTCATCAAGAGTGTCGAGGTACGCAATCAAGTCAGCGCGATCTTCAATCTTACGCATCCCGTTGTATGACATAGCAGTTCCAGGTGCATAGCCTTTTGGATTTTCAAGGAAAGCATTAAGCTCTTCAGGTGACCAAACATCGTTCACCGAAGCAAGCGCACCCGAATAGCCAAAATCGACAGCTGTCCCAACATCACGACCGACAACACCATAAAGATATGGGCCAGTACCATTTTGACCTGCTTCTAACTTATGACAGGCAGAACATGCACGCCACAAACCTTCGCCTGCCGAAACATCTGCAAAAGCGTACACATCTTCAAACAGAGGGCCAGTATCGATAACCACGTCTCCGGTGACTGCACTCTCGACGGGTATGACATAAGCTTGTTCATGATCGCCATGACCTCCAGCGTGATAAATCGTCTCAGCAGCCCAGCCGCCAAGCATAAATATCAATAATGTGCCGCATAACGCGCCAAGAACTTTGGTCATTGTCATTGTGTCGAACATGTCGCGTTCCATTTTCTTACTAATTCAGAATTCATGTATCTGCTTCCCCCTCCAATGATCAAGGTGTAGCACCGCGACCAAATGCCCGTTTTTTGCATGGCGTGCGGCCATGTGGGCAAAATAGGGGCCCAAAATGACCAATCACATCGCGTTTCAAGGTGAACCAGGGGCCTACGGACATCAAGCCTGCGTCGAAGCCCGCCCAGATTATGAACCGCTACCCTGCCCAACATTTGATTCGGCGATCGAGGCTGTTCGTAAAGGCGACGCTGATCTTGGCATGATTGCCGTTGAAAATTCCACCTATGGACGTGTGGGTGATGTGCATACCTTACTGCCCGACAGCGGTCTCCACATTATTGATGAAGCCTTCGTTCGGGTTCATATTAATTTACTTGGCAAACCAGGCGCACAGTTAAACCAAATCCGCACTGCAGCCGGTCACATCGTAATCCTACCCCAGTGTGGAAAATTTTTACACAACCGTGGCATAGCGACTGTAATCAGCACAGACAACGCACGTGCTGCGATGGATGTGGCCACTGGTGAAGATATGACGGCCGGCGCCTTAGCATCTGAAATGGCAGCGAAAATCTATGGACTTGATATTCTAGCGCGCAACATCGAAGACCATGACAGCAACACTACGCGATTCCTAATCATGTCCCGTGACCCAGACCTAAAACGGCGCGGCAAGCACGGTATGGTTACAAGTTTTGTATTCCGAGTTCGCAACATTCCTGCTGCTTTATTCAAAGCGATGGGCGGATTTGCTACCAATAGTGTCAATATGACTAAGCTAGAAAGCTATATGGTCGGTGGGCAATTTATTGCAACGCAGTTCTACGCTGAAGTCGAAGGTCATCCCGACGACCATAATGTGCAACGCGCAATGGAAGAGCTTGATTATTTCACCGACCACATTCAGTTGATGGGTGTATTTCCTGCAGCATTGCGCCGGCACGAAGAAGCAAAGCCTTAGCCAAATAACGGATTTAAAACTCTTTTACAAACTTTGAAACTATAAACTTCAAACGCGTTTGGTTTTTTTGCCACGCAAAGAAAATTGACTAATACAATAATTTCACCACAATAGTTTTTGCCTTTGCCGAGGTAGTGACATTTAGTCATGTGAGTGCATGATTAAGGGTTACTAGTTCAATTAAATGTGTCGCATCAGTACTTTCAGTTGTAACTTTGAACGACAAAATGTTTGGTGTATCAACCTCGACGATTTCTGTTATAAAATTGCGCTCTACACCTCTCAGCAACAACCTTACTCGCCATCTTGTACCAACGATCGCCGCATCTTCACCGACTACTCACTCGACATCACCACCAAAAATCATAATTGACAGCACAAATATTGTTAAATTAGTAACCTTTTCAAAAACATAAATAATTGGTGGTTCGACATCAGCATGCGTCGAGAATTATATATTTCACCACCCAGTCTTTGAACTTCCCGATCAGTTGCCTTTTAATTCGTTTGACTCATCGTATTTAACAACCAATTTTCTAGCAAAAAATGCGCAATTGCACCTTTTCTAGCTGGCTGTATCGTAGAATGCTCACCTCGTGCAATTTGTTCCATCTCAGAGCGACTGACCCAGCGCGCATCTTCAAGCTCGATTGGGTCCAGTGTGATCTCATATGAAGTCGCCATGCCATAACAGCCAATCATCAATGAAGAGGGAAACGCCCAAGGTTGGCTTGCAAGATATGTCACCTCACCAACAGTGATACCAGCCTCTTCAAAGACTTCACGTCGCACTGCGGCCTCAACGGTTTCACCTGGTTCAACAAATCCGGCTAATAGGGAATACATCCCTTGCGGCCAACCTGGAGAACGCCCCACAAGCACATCATCACCGTGGACGATCAACATGATTACAACCGGGTCAGTCCGTGGGAAATGGGACCTGCCACACGCAGGGCAGTACCGTCGCCAACCTGCATCCGCCACTTTGCTTTCGGTCCCACAAGCCGAACAGAATCTGTGGCTTTCGTGCCAGCCCAGAACTGCGCGAGCTGTTGCTGCAAGTTCAGCATCGCGTGGGGTTAGCGTTGTCATAATTCCTCGAAGTTCTGCAAAAACGGCATCGCCCGTAGCGGGGTGGTGCTGCAAAGTTAAGTCGAGAAACGTGTCAATATCGTTAGCTTCAGGCAACACAGGCTCCCAGTCTGATAACGATACAGCAAAAATTGGCCCTTTTTCGTCGAGCCCTAGGAAGACCCGAACAGCCCCAGCATCACCCATCACCGGATGACTTAGCTGCAGTCGTGCCAAAGATTTACCCTGAGCTTCCAACAACAGCTTGCCTCGCCACAAAATGATAGTACGAGCATCAGGGTCATCATCGGCTATATGGATATTTCCGCGCATATGAGCTGCCCGATCCAGACCGGACCCACCAAACGTGACTGTTTCTGCATTTTTCATTAACCATCGATGCCATGTCACACAACAAGGTGCAATCCATCTGGCTCTTGCGCGACCGCCTGTGTGGTACTATATGCCATTATGAGAGGTTGGCGCGGATGAGTGCCTCGCCAACCTGGTCAGGTCCGGAAGGAAGCAGCCACAACGAGCCCCACTTGGGTCGATGTCCAACCTCTCACCTCGCACGATTTTGTATCACAAATTTTGTGCATGATAATTAGAGTAAAAGCAGCGCTTTTGCAGAATCACAGGTCAAATTATGTTTTAAAGCATGGTTTTTTATTATTTTTCGGAATTTACATGTGAGCGACATCCTCAGAACCCTCGGCTGGTCGACCCACTTCGCGCATCAAGTTGAACTCGATCCAAACGCCGACCCCCAAAGTCATCCCGTTCGCGTAGCAGCGGTACACCGCTCCCGTCTAGACGGTTTTTCTACGTTCGGCCCCATATCCTTGTCTCCAGTCGTCGGAGCCGGCCTTTACGCAGTTGGTGACTGGGTAATCGCGACAGGGGCCGCTGCGTCCGAACCATTAGAACGCACAACAAAAATCACTCGCCGTGCAGCAGGTGAAGAATCCAGACCGCAGCTGATCGCAGCCAATGTTGACACACTTGGCATCGTCACCAGCTGCAATGCCGATTTTAACGTCGCAAGACTGGAACGCTATCTGGCGATGTGCGCCGCATCAGGCTGTTTGCCGCTGGTAATCTTAACTAAATCAGACCAATGTGATGACCCCGAGTCTTTCGTCAAACAGGCCAAGAAGCTGTCCCCAATGTTGAGCGCGATTGCGGTCAATGCGACAGACGACGAAGACGTCAAACGGCTAAACCCGTGGTGCAGCAAAGGACAAACATTAGCCTTAGTCGGATCATCTGGTGTCGGGAAAACTACGATCCAAAATCGCCTAACAGACTTCATAGACACCACACAAGACATCCGTGCAGGCGATGCAAAAGGCCGACACACAACAACAAACCGCAACCTGCGTGCAACATTTGCGGGCGGGTGGTTGATCGACACACCCGGCATGCGCGAATTGAGACTGGTCGACGCAGAGCGCGGTGTACATGAGGTGTTTTCTGACATTACCGACTTAGCCATGACGTGCAAATTCAACGACTGCGCCCATGTGACAGAGCCAGGATGCGCCATTCGCGCAGCGATTGCATCAGGTTTTCTGGACACGGACAGGATCGAACGATGGCGCAAGCTGGAAAAAGAAAACAGGTTCAACACCGCAACGGTTGGTGAAAACCGCGGCCATCTCAAACGACTTCAAAAAATGCACGACGGAGGTCAGCCACGAGGGAAAGCTAAACGAAAGACTTGATTGCCCATCGTTCCTGGACATTGGTTTCCACGGCACAGGGCCGTATTTTTCGCAAGCGTTTAAGCGCAACTTCTGGAGTTTCGCCAGTTTCAATCATCAAACGCAGAGCCACCATACCAGATCGCCCACAACCACCGAAACAATGCGTTAGAATTTTTCCACCTTGCGACAAGATATCAGCACATAGAGTTGAAACTTCACTCCAAGCATTAGCCGCCTCTGCATCCGGCACACCAAAATCAACAATTGGCAAATGACGCCAAGCAACCCCAACCACAGCAAGATCATCCTCCAAGCCAGTTGCACCCATACGGTCCAATTCACTTTGGGTTGTCGTCGTCAACACAAGGTCTGGTGACCATTTCAAAATTATCGTTAAATCAAAATTATACGACCCAGACCGCCCCGGTATTGGGGAAAGAGCGACCTGCCCCACACCTACATCCAGCGGATAAATTGCAAAACCATAAGACCCCATATTTAAACTCTTATCCTAGCGTACACTTGGCCAATTATTGCAAAATGCACGGTTATACATTGAAGCAGAAGCGGTTCATTGACGTTCGTGTTAATGCAACACCATTTTACGTGGCGATACACACACTCGATGTAATCAATATTTTTGCATAGTGAGTTGTTGTCCAAACAGCAGAGGATGGTCAATAATAATGCACGGCCACGCTTGTTAATATTGAGCAAACCACCGGCTTTCGAAGTTAGCATGGTCTAACTCCAAGCCAATTACAATAAGCACACGGGACAAGGCGTTTGTGGCGTGCAGGCCAGCGCTGTATCACAGCAGCAACCGCAGCCCACCAACAATCGCAATAGAAATACTTTTTTCCAGAAATTGGTTATGTACGATCAGACCAAATTGCTCAAAAATTGAAGTAGCACTCCAACCTTGATCACATAATTTGGATCGTCCACCAAAATCGCACAAACTTTTTATACATTACAGAAAGCAATCAATACCGTTAGTAACTCTCTCATCAGGCGTCCGGAAAGTTTGAACGTTAGTCAACTTATAAGAGTTTTGCGCTGCCTAAGAAGCGTTAAGAAAAAATTAATTACCGGCTACATCATTTAAATATTTCGCAGGGTTTACTGACCAAAGCATAAGAAAAATTATAAGTGGTCCGTAGTTAACTATGGAAAAGTTACTCATAAAAGTCTTGTAAATCTAGAAGCCTACGTAAATTAATTTTTTAGTTTATAGGTGCATTTCACCATCAGCAATTGGACTTTCGTGTTTGAAAAATGGAAATCAACAAGTCTTGCGGAAGTTCGTACTATTGCGGTGACATTCACGTGATTATGGCTGATGGAACCACCTCTGCCAGTAAGACTGACGACAATATAGGCGTAGTTAATATTTTTCTGGCGTTTAAAATATTATTTAATGCGTTTGATCCTATTTGGATCATGAAAATGGTTCAGGCCAACCCACTTTATGTGGCTGCGAAGCTGTTTGGGTCCTCATAAAACATTGAGTGCGCGACAATCAGTCAGCTAGCAAAACATTAGCTAACATCGGTCGGAACAAGTACACTGCGTATCACTTTTATTTTGATGATAATGACGGTTTTAGGACCGGCTTATATTAATTGCATGCTCTAGAACGGTGGACGTCGGATGAGGCACAGCGTAACTTAATATAATGACCGAATCCGAACCCCAAAAATACCAAGTGCTAGCGCGGAAATACCGCCCCGAAACCTTTGCAGATCTTGTTGGACAAGAAGCAATGGTGCGCACGCTTAAAAACGCGTTTGCCGCAGACCGAATAGCGCAAGCGTTTATAATGACCGGCATACGTGGCACCGGTAAAACAACCACCGCGCGAATTATTGCCAAAGGGATGAACTGCATCGGTGTTGACGGTCAAGGTGGCCCAACGACAGAGCCCTGTGGAAAATGCGAAAATTGCGTCGCTATAGTAGAAGGTCGCCACGTTGACGTCATGGAAATGGACGCCGCATCACGCACTGGCGTTGGAGATATACGTGAGATCATCGAAAGCGTGCATTACCGAGCAGCGTCCGCACGTTACAAAGTCTACATCATTGACGAAGTACACATGCTCTCCGTGAACGCGTTTAACGCACTCCTCAAGACACTGGAAGAACCACCTGAGCACGTGAAATTCATTTTTGCTACAACCGAAATACGCAAGGTTCCTGTTACTGTGTTGTCTCGCTGTCAGCGATTTGACCTTCGCCGCATCGAACCTGAAGACCAGATAGGTCTGCTACGCAAGATCGCAAATGCTGAAGAAGCAAAAATTACTGACGATGCACTCGCTCTAATTACGCGCGCCGCAGAAGGGTCTGCGAGAGATGCACAGTCACTGCTGGACCAAGCGATATCACATGGCGCGGGCGAAACCACGGCAGATCAAGTCCGTGCGATGCTTGGCCTTGCGGATCGTGGGCGCGTACTGGATCTGTTTGACATGCTACTCAAAGGACAGGCAGCCGATGCGTTGCATGAATTGTCCAGCCAATACGCCGATGGTGCTGACCCAATGGCAATCCTACGCGATCTGGCAGAAATAGCCCACTGGGTCAGCGTTATCAAAATCACACCCGATGCCGCCGAAGACCCTACCGTCACCCCCGATGAGCGCACACGCGGCATAGCAATGGCGGACGCCTTGGCAATGAGGGTGCTGACACGGCTGTGGCAGATGTTGCTGAAAGCCCTCGAAGAAGTTGCGATTGCGCCCAATGCGATGATGGCAGCGGAAATGGCGATCATCCGCCTGACCCACGTTGCGGATTTGCCCAGTGTTGAAGAACTCGTGCGCAAACTCAACAAAGAAACACCGCCTTCCGGTGGTCCCAGCGGTGGTGGCCCGCGCGCAACACCTGCCGTAAACATTGACGCGCAATCATCAAATTCTTCGCCTAGCCATTCTAACCCTAGTGGTCAGTCTGCTTTTTCAGGTGGCGCGGTTTTAGCTGTGGCAGACGACACAGCGTTGGACCAATACCCTACGTTTACCCACATCATCGGATTGATCCGTAGCCACCGTGATGTCAAATTACTGGTTGAAGTCGAAACCGGCGTACGACTAGTGTCCTATCGACCCGGTCGCATTGAGTTCGTGCCCGCAAAAAATGCACCACACGATCTTGCGCAGCGGCTTGGATCGCGCCTGCAGGCTTGGACTGGAAATCGTTGGACCGTTACGCTGGTCAACGAGGGTGGCGCGGCGACGATTGCCGAAGTTCGCGATGTCGAAGCCAACATCCTGCACGACAAGGCACATGCGCATCCCCTCGTTCAGGCCGTCCTAATGAAATTTCCAGGTTCTAGAATAACTGACATTCGAACCCCAAAAGCACAAGAAGCAGAAGCAGAACTTGAAGCGCTGCCAGAAGTTGATGACGAATGGGATCCATTTGAAGACAGTTAATACGCCTTGAAGCCTGCTCATGTGCTGCCTATCTAATCTCCAATAGATATTCAGGAGTTGGTGATGTTCAAAGGACTAGGTGGCCTCGGCGATATGGCTGGAATGATGAAGAAAGCCCAAGAAATGCAAAAACAGATGGGCCAGTTGCAAGACGACTTGCACGATATTGTGGTAGTAGGAATTAGTGGCGCAGGCTTAGTTAAAGCGACGGCATCTGCAAAAGGCGAGCTCAAGGCGCTTGATATTGATCCATCAATCTTCAACGGTGATGACAAAGAAGTCGTTGAAGACCTGATCCTTGCAGCAATCAAAGACGCGCAATCTAAAGCTTCTGACAAGGCGCAGAAAGAAATGGCGAAACTGACCGAGGGGTTAGGCCTTCCAGCAGATATGAAATTGCCATTTTAGTTTAGAAGCATAGCTTTTAAAATTGTGGATTTTATAGAGTTGCCCTTCTCAATTTGTGGGCCCCTCTTAGGAGTTTTTATGCGATGTCCCACCCATGACTCAAGCCCCTGAAGACATTGACGCCTTGATTAATTTAATGGCTCGCCTTCCCGGTCTGGGCCCTAGATCTGCACGTCGAGCCGTACTACATCTTATAAAAAAGCGTGGACAGTTGCTCAAACCTCTAGCAGAAATAATGACTATTGTGGGGGCTACTGCTCGTGAGTGTCTAACCTGTGGCAACATTGGCACCTCTGACATTTGCGGGATTTGTGAAGATGAGAAACGCAACGTTAACCAAATTTGTGTCGTCGAGGACGTGGCAGACCTCTGGGCGATGGAACGATCTGGCGTTTTCAAAGGCCGTTACCACGTCCTCGGCGGCACACTTTCCGCACTTGACGACATTGGCCCAGATGAATTGCGGATCCCAAAATTGCGCGACCGCATTACGACTGAACACATTACCGAGGTCATTCTCGCACTGGGAGCCACAATCGATGGCCAAACTACAGCACATTACATCGCCGATGAATTATACGGCGTGAAGGTGACAACTTTGGCGCAAGGTGTTCCTGTTGGTGGAGAACTCGACTATCTAGATGACGGTACTATTACAGCTGCGCTTAATGCACGCAAAGCTCTCTAAGCTTCCACTAATTTTGTTCAGTAGTATCCTAACTAGAGGCTCCAGAAACATAATAAAATATCACAGCCAGCTTGGCGTGGAGCAGAGCGAAAAGTATTAATAGAAAGAATAGAAAAGCCCCCAAGCATCACAAAAGGGCTTTTCATACATATTAAAATTGAGATGAAGATCAGTCTTCGTCGTCATCACCCGCGTTATTGGGCAGATTAAAGAATGTATCTTTATCCGGAATTGAGGTGTCTTCTTCAGCCTCAGGCATGCTTTCACCCAGCGTGAACGTCTCAAGACCCTCAATCGCTGAAGGCATTTTGGATTCGACACCCATTCCAAGGCTTTGTTCGGTTGAAACTAGCTTGCGACGCTCATCATCGGTCATTACCCCGCCTTCTTTGGCTTTTTTAGCCGCAGCTTTTTGGACGGCCGCGTCTAGTTCAACCTGCTTACAAAGACCTAGTGCAACCGGATCTATCGGTTCGATGTTGTTAATATTCCAGTGCGTGCGTTCACGAATCGCCTGAATAGTGGGTTTTGTAGTGCCTACCAGCTTTGAAATCTGACCATCAGCTAATTCAGGGTGGAATTTGACCAACCAATAAATTGATGCAGGGCGATCCTGGCGCTTGGACAATGGCGTATAACGTGGACCACGACGCTTTTCTTCGCCAGCTGATCCAGGGTGAAACAACAGTTTCAACTTATATGTTGGGTCAGCTTCGCCACGGTCAATCTCGTCTTGTGTCAACTGTTTGTTAGTAAGCGGGTCAAAACCTTTAACGCCAGCCGCAACATCGCCGTCAGCAATGCCCTGCACCTCTAACTCGTGCAATGCACAAAAATCTGCGATCTGCTTGAATGTCATTGTGGTGTTGTCACACAGCCAAACAGCTGTGGCTTTGGCCATAATTGGTGTACCGCTCATCGCGCTTTCTCCTTATCATTCGACATGACTTCCTTAAGCCCTTAAGGGGCGGACCGGTTTCGGCCAGGTTCACAATGTCGAGGAACTTGGATCATATATAGTCGGACGACTGGATTATGGAAAGACCCCAAATGTTGCGGCTGATTACACTGCCCTACACCCTAACTGTACCAAGAAAGTACAAGATATTGCGGCGAATTCAGCTGCTATGTTTTGTACTTTCATAGTCACTAAATTGGTGCGCTTTTGAAAAGATGACTGCAAATCATCACACTTTCAGCAAACAATCAAAAACAAAGACGATTGCAATAGCTGAAATCTAAGGAGCAAAAAAATAGATTACGTTCTGAATTGCCACTAGTCGATTGTTTTGCATTGGCGCGTCTCGCGCTTGAACGCATCACACACTCACAAATGGTCCAATGCCTTGAGCCTCAGTCCACCTGCCTGCGTTCTTGATTAAAGAGGTATTCATCCACGACAATCCAACTTTGTCACCAGCTGGAATTAAGATCACGTGGGGCTGGTCACACATCCAAGAAGAGCTTATTTGTCTAACAACCGACTTGGAGCCACGTTTTTTAGCCCCAAAATAATTCACAATCACACACCAGTCGATAAACTTTTTGATACGAGGAGATAGTCTTTTTCGGCACATAAAAGGGACACGATTAAAAAAATGACTAAACGCTAATTGTGATTTTTAAAAAATATTCTTATATTTTTTAATCAGGGCTTTGCTGTACGCCTATTTCAACTTTCATCCTTTTGACGAGCCAACTTTTACGCAGAGTAATTTTCAGGGTTGGGACCAGTAAAAACATAATTACCGTTTAATATTTTAATTCTACTTTTCGTGATAACGATATTTTCGGTAAACTTTTAGTGTTTAAGTTTTCGCAATATGTGATTTCTATGTAAAATATTATATCGCTAAATCTTCAATACAATCTTTCCAATATGCTGGCTGCTTTCCATGCGCGTATGTGCTGCTGCCGCATCCGCTAATGTAAATTCTTGGTCCATCACAGGCGCAACCTGTCCCGACACCAGCAAAGGCCAAACATTGGCTTTTAACTGCCGCGCAATCTCCGCCTTGGCAAGATCAGACTGCGGGCGAAGGGTTGATCCTGTGATCGTCAGACGGCGCATCATCAAGTGAGCAAAGTTTAGCTCAATCTTTGAACCTTGCAGGAACGCTATCTGAATCAACCGACCATCGTCAGCCAGCGCACGCACGTTGCGCGGCAAATAATCACCCCCAACCATATCGAGAATTAAGTTAGCACAGCCTTGCGATTTCATCACATCAACAAAATCCACGTCTCTGTAATTCATTGCCACTTCTGCCCCAAGGTTTAAACACACGCGGCATTTGGTATTAGAACCAGCAGTAGTGAACACCCGTGCACCAAATGCACGGGCCAATTGGATCGCTGTCGTGCCAATACCGGACGAACCGCCATGGACTAGAAACCGCTCCCCCGCGTTCAGACCGCCTCGCATGAAAACGTTGGACCAGACGGTGAAATACGTTTCAGGCAAGCAGGCGGCCTGTTTTAAAGTTAACCCATCGGGAACAGGCAGACAATGAGCGGCTGCTGTTACAACTTCTTCAGCATACCCACCACCGGGCAACAATGCACAAACCATGTCACCAACTCTCCAACCGGTCACACCGGCACCTATTAAACTGATCTCTCCCGCGACCTCTAGACCGGGGAAAGGACTTGCGCCTTTAGGTGGATTATACATCCCTGCTCGTTGCAGCACATCGGGGCGGTTAACACCCGCATAAGAAACTTTAATCCGCACTTGTCCAAACGTAGGCTCAGGTATCGGCGCATCAATTAATGTCAGAACCTCTGGTCCACCAGCATGTACAATTTCAACGACCTTCATTGCGGTGTGTTCCATGTACCCGGCAAATCACTGGATGACGCCCTTGGGGCTTTGACGCCCGACATGAGTTGAGCTAGCACCCCTGCAATTGGCTTAAGAAACGGGTTCTTGTTAACAACGGCTTTAAAATTTTCAAACTGCATAACATTTTCAATTCGGCGATCAATAAAATTGCTGGTCGCCCGCCCATCATTAGTTTCATCTCCAAGCCAATAGAGCACAACAGATCCATACACAGCCGATAAAGTTACTCTTTTGGTATACCAATTGATGTCATTAGACGTGTCGCCAAGTGCCGTCCAAATCGCGTCAGCCGTACCCCAGATCAGTTTGGAACCGATCAGTGCCATATGCGGCAGCGCAAACAGCGCAGAACCACGCCGCACTGCCTCTTTGTCATCCACTGCGTCTAGCCGCAACTGTACAGCATGGGCCACTTTATCCCGAAACCTCATTTCACTCAAATCCGCAGATAAAATCGCTGCAACCATCGCAGCATCGCCCTGTGTGTGAAAAAGAATCGCCAGATCGATGGCACCACGCGGGCAAACTCTGCGGGCTTCCACTAGCGGCAACCCACAATCATCGGCTGCAGCGACAAACGCGCCATCAGACCAACCATCAAAGGCCACATGAGGCAGGATTGCATCCAGCAAAGTAAGGGCACGGGAATTAGTTAACTGTTTCATATGTGGCTCCACTTCAGGCTTCTGTTTTATATTAACGCGCTTTGCAGTTAACTTGAATCATTTATTGACGACCTCCGGCTTTGTACGAATGAGTAAGGCTTGAAGCCAGCAACTGTTAACCACAAAGTACAGTAGACAATATAGAGTTAGATTGCTATTGGGCGACATCCTGCAACTTATTGCAAATCCAACTTAGAGAGGTGGTGAAAACCACATGCAGGTAAGTGTCCGTGAAAATAACGTCGATCAGGCGCTCCGAGCTCTGAAGAAGAAGCTCCAGCGTGAAGGCATTTTTCGTGAAATGAAGCTTAAGCAAGCTTTTGAAAAACCGTCTGAGAAAAAGGCGCGTGAAAAAGCCGAGGCCATTCGCCGTCAGCGCAAGCTGGCTCGAAAGAAACTCGAACGCGACGATATACTCTAAACGCCCTTTAATAACTTTTAAATAAGTCCCCCCACACCTTTCGTCGTGGGGGGCTGTTCTTTTTTATCAAAGGGGCCTTAGCGCACAACCTGTATCATGCCTAGAATATACCCACAGGCTGTAGATCAACGATCTACTTTAAAAAATTAAGAATGTTACACATTTTTTAAGCCCTGTTATTAAGGTTCAGAACTCGACGCTGCCAAGTGTTTTGATAGTTACAAGACATCACACTTCCCTTATCAACCTGCGTCTTTGCCACAAGCCTCTAGTGTGCTGTAACAATCAACAAACGGATCATGCATGTCCAAGTCGTGCTGTCTCGTTTCTTGTGATTACCGCCATGTTTTTATTCTACACAGGCAGCGCAGTGGTCTGGCGGACCGTGCGAAGCGCAAAAGATGATTGCATGCCTTGGACACCGGGAAGCCTGGCCAGATAACGGCGATGAATTCGAGCGAAATCCTCAGCATCTTCTGCCACGACTTTTAGCAAATAGTCCGCCTGCCCTGCCATTAAATGACATTCCAGCACATCAGGAATTCTAGCGACAGATTTCTCAAACGCATCAAGCACATCGTCAGCTTGTGCACGCAACGTGATCTCAACAAACACTGTGATCTTACGCGCAACTTTGCGCGGGTTCACCAGCGCGACATAGCCGGATATGAAGTCTTCTTTTTCAAGGCGCTGCACCCGTCTGTGGCAGGCAGAGGGGGAGAGGTTCACCTTCTGGGATAGCTCCGCATTAGAAAGGCGGCCTTCGCGCTGCAGAGCATTTAAAAGACGGCGGTCAGTTTCATCAAGGTCCATGACGCAAAATTCTCCTCCCTTTTATCAAACATCACAACGATTATTGTGTCTTATAGTGTTAGGACGCCAAAGATTTCCAGTTCTTTCCACCCAAACAGCGCGATTGTGTCTTCATAAATAGGAGACACATATGCACATTGGTTGCCCCAAAGAAATCAAACCGCAAGAATTTCGGGTTGGTCTAACCCCTAACGCCGCCCAAGAAGCCATTGCCCATGGCCATAAAATTTCAGTTGAGACGCAGGCCGGCATCGGCTCTGGGTTCACTGACGAAGACTACATCAACGCAGGTGCAGAAATATTAGGAGCTGCAGAAGACGTGTTTGCTGCAGCCGATATGATTGTAAAAGTTAAAGAACCCCAGCCCCCTGAACGTATAATGCTGCGCGAGGGGCAGTTATTATTCACATACTTGCACCTCGCACCCGACCCAGAACAAACCAAAGATCTGATGGCGTCAGGATGCACGGCGATTGCTTATGAAACCGTAACTGATCCAAAAGGTGGCTTGCCACTACTCGCACCCATGTCTGAGGTCGCGGGGCGTTTAGCACCGCAATCGGGCGCGTGGGCCTTGCAAAAAATCAACGGAGGTAGCGGAATTCTTTTGGGCGGCGTGCCTGGTGTGCGTCCTGCAAATGTTGCGATTATCGGTGGTGGTGTCGTTGGAACGGCAGCAGCGCGGGTAGCTGTTGGTATGGGCGCGAATGTCACAATTTTAGACCAGTCTTTAACCCGTTTATCGTACCTAGATGATGTATTCATGGGCCACCTGACAACACAATATTCGGACAAAGGCGCTGTCAAGGAATTGTTGTCACACATGGATATGGTTATTGGTGCCGTTCTGATACCCGGAGCAGCAGCTCCAAAACTTATTAGCCGCGAACAACTAGTCCAGATGAAACCAGGATCGGTCTTAGTTGATGTCGCCATCGACCAGGGCGGGTGCTTTGAAACATCAAAGGCAACAACGCATCAAGATCCAATCTATAACGTGGACGGAATCGTACACTATTGTGTGGCGAACATGCCGGGTGCAGTTGCGCGCACATCAACGATTGCACTGGGCAATGCTACCATGCCATTCATTCTCGCAATCGCTGATAAAGGATGGCGCCAAGCTTGTGAAGACGATGCGCACATACTGAATGGTCTGAACATCCATGCTGGAAAGCTGACGTATTATGCAGTAGGAAAGGCACTTGGGATCGACGTATTATCACCGCAGCTCGCACTAAAAGTTTAAAAAAAGGCCTACCTATTGTGGTAGGCCTTTTCACGTCGAAATTAAGTGATTACTTTTTAATGTACCCCTAATCTTCCGTCAGAAGCTCTTCCTGCATTGGACCTGCTTGAAAGTTTGCCTCTGAGTTATTCAACTTTTTCACAGTACAAGCCAACATCATTAAATAGTTGATGTTCCAAGTGAGCAGTGTCGGCCCAATGTTTAGGCAGATGAATTTCTTTATGAAGTTCGCCAGATCAGGGGTCGAAGACTCACATCCGTATGATCGCTACGTCGCAGAAGTCGCACGTTTAAGGGCCGTGGTCATAGCCTTACTAAAGGGCAAAGGCTGGATCACGGGCGACTTTTCCATTGCTGACATCACACTAGCACCATGGCTCAACGTAATCGAATTCTACGATGCGCAGTACCTGACAGGCTATGAAAAGCTAGCTAATGTATCTGATTATTTAATTTAGTTCTTGGCGTGTCCAGCGGTCTCAAAGGGGAAGAAAATTTTGAATCCGAACAATTTAATTTTGTGGTAAAAAAAATCTAACTAGCTCAGTGATTAGTCAATCACTGGGATGGAAATTTCTAGACCGACAGCGTACTCAAAATTTTGCAGATTTATGATTTTCTCGGCAAATCACCCGTAAGGACATAGCGCAGGATTTCGACCACCTCTGAAGGCTCACGCGCCATCGCCAATGCCGCTGCATTGACTTCTTTCAAGGCATGATCGTGTTCTGGTTGTTGCAACACGATCAGCGATTTGCCCAAGGCGGCAGCAAAGCCTGCATCAAACGCCGCGTTCCATTGGCGGTATTTTTCACCAAACCGGACCACAACAACATCAGCGTCCACTATGCCTTTACGGGTGCGGATCGCATTGACCATAGCGCCCTTGTGATCGTGCCAGTATTTGTTTGGCTCTGTGCCTAAGATATTAACGCCGCAATCGTCTGACGCAGCATGGTTGGTGACCGGGCTGAAAAACTCCACGTCGAGGGTTTTGGCCCCATCGATGATCTGCTCACGCCAGTCGGTGTGGATTTCGCCAGATAAATAAACTTTTAGCATAATGCCCTCCTTAGGTTGTTGCCAACCTAGCAAATTACACTCGAGGTGCCATAACCTTTTAAGCATTGCGAGTCTCGAAACAGCACAAAATAATGGATAAATTCTAAGTCTGAACGATCCAAAATTCCGTAAAACTTAGTCGCAGTAGTTTTTTTGAGTAAAAAATCACTTCGGACACTTTGTCCTATTACCCACATCCACGGGATCATCGCATTAATTACAACATTTTAAAGGTGAAGCATCCGCCTGTGGTGGGCAATTTATAGAAATTATTAAAGAGGCCTTCGGGCACGCAAACGAAGCTAAGCAAATCCAACCCCAACACCACGTCGGAAGTATATGATATTATAAAGCTTATTGTGCAGTAATCATGCCGAATTTAATATTATTAACAGCAACATAAGCAGCTTTAGTGCGGAAAATTCCAGCAATCTCAGAGGAAATATTCGTATTCGTCATTGTTCACTTCCACAGAAAAAATGGGAATGAGGCTGCAAATGCTCCCCCCATCAAGTCGCCTAATTTGAAAGCCTTTTATTCCTGATACTATTTCAGCAAGCTAGGCTTGAGTTACAATTGACAGAAATTAGCCGCGAACGGCATGTGCACGGCATAGGCACTTCTGCGAGCTGGTCGTGATGACCGCAGAGACGCAACCGCAATACCAACGGGTGGGTCCACGTTACGCCCAGCAACATTTTCACCATGAGATTTAAGCTGCGGATAATTGGTGAGGACAGCAGACGGAATTTCCGACCTGATATGCCATAAAGCAAAAATCGCAATCCGTTAAGTTCAACCCAAATAGCCCGGTTTAATGGCGCGCCTGATCAACGTGCGACGGAGCAGATTTATGTGTCAACGAAGTATCTCAACAAATGCGGGCAGCAAACCTCGTACACTAGTCGGGCGCTTCCAGACAAGTTATCGTTCAAGCATTCAGCTCATAATCAAGAACATATGGCTACAATGGATATTTTCATCACGCATTAGGCGCTTGAGTCTGGAACGGAAGCAGTTTTCCCGTTTGTAAAATAATCAGTGCTAGGTTTGGTTTTTATCCAATAGATGACCACGTCATGAATATTGCTGTTGGGATAAAACGTATATTGAATGCCAATCTAAAGGTGAGCTTTCAGGTCTGGCTTGTCACCCACAAAGGGGCAACCACAAGCCCTCTTATCAAGCTAGTGTTGACATTCTCGCCAAAGTAACCTCTGCGAGCTGAGCATCAGCCGCGTAGTGTGCCACTCGTTGCCTTGGTAACCTTGTCGATAATCTTTGCACTAACAGCTTCAATATTCGCTTCTTTTAGTGTTGTATCACTTGGCTGCAAACGCACAGTCATGGCGAGAGATTTTTTACCTTCACCCAGTGAACCACCGATAAATTCATCAAAAATACGCACGTCTTCTATAAGTACCTTGTCCGCACCAGCCGCTGCATTGACTGCTGTGAGAGCATCAACGGTTGTGTCCATCACAAAGGCGAAATCGCGTTCGACCGCTTGTAAATCCGGTAGGATAACGGCACCACGGTTGATCAACTGGTTTTTGGGAATTGGAATATCCGACGGGTACAGCACAAAGGCAACAACAGACCCTTTAACACCAAGCGCTGCCAGAATTTTTGGGTGAACTTCCCCAAATACACCAAGGATTTTCTTAGGCCCTAGGCAGATCATTCCGTGACGACCAGGATGCCACGCATCCCCTGCTCCACGATGGATTTGCACCTTTTTGGGCGCACCCATAGCGTACAGGATTGCTTCAGCATCCGCTTTTACGTCATATATATCGACGTCACGCGAAACGCCGTGCACATCCTTTGGACCGGTTTTGCCAACAAGGATACCGGTCACCAGCGTATGCTGTTCACCCGGTTCACCACCATGGAACGCATCACCAGCCTCAAATAGTGCTAGGTTGGTCATGCCGCGTGCTTGATTACGTGCTGCGGCCTGCAATAAGCCAGGCAACAAAGCAGGCCGCATGTGCGACATTTCTGAACTGATTGGATTGGCCAGCATCGTTGCATCGGAACCACCACCAAACAAAGCTGCCGCCGCTTGGTCGATAAACGAATAAGTCACACATTCATTATAGCCCAAAGTGGCCGTTGTACGTCGTGCAATGGCGAGGCGTTTCTGCATCGGCGTCAGGACAGGAGCCGGAACACCAGCACGAATACGCGGCATTGGAACACCTCTGAGGTTCGTCAAGGACGCGATGCGCGCAACCTCCTCAACCAAATCAGCCGAACCTTGTACGTCGGGACGCCAGCTTGGGACGTTGGCCATGTCGCCAACCATTGTGAAACCGAGAGCGGTTAAAGTTAAGCGTTGCGTATTGGCGGAAATCTCCATCCCTACGAGAGATGAACAGCGTTCCGTGTCCAGTTTATAGGCCCGAGACGTGTCAGGGATTTGGCCCGCCTGCACAACCTCTGACGCCTCACCACCCGCATGATCAACGATCATGCGCACAGCATGTTCAAGACCTTCAGGCGTGAATGCGGGGTCGATGCCACGTTCAAAACGATATCGCGCGTCAGAATTTATTTTTAACGCACGGCCCGTGTAGGCCGTACGAATTGGATCAAAATATGCCGATTCAACAAAGACGTTTATAGTGTCAGCTGTACAACCTGTGCGCAGACCACCCATCACACCGCCAATGGATTCAGGGCCTTGGACGTCGGAAATGACAGTTGCACCTTTGGGCAGTGTATAGTTTTTGTCGTCGAGACCCATGATAGTTTCAGTCCCTTCGGCGCGGTGCAGACGCAGGGTATTCCCACTGATTTTATCCGCATCAAACACATGCAGCGGGCGGTTCAGATCGTAGGTGAACCAGTTGGTCACATCGACAAGGAAAGAGATAGGCCGTAATCCGATCGCGCGGAGTCGTTGTTGCAACCAGTCCGGACTTGGACCGTTTTTGACACCTTTGATCAAGCGACCACAGAGCACTGGGGCTTGGGCAAGCGTGTCGTCGTCAATGGTAACTGAGATCGGGTTAGCAAAGGATGCAAGGACAGGATCAACAACACATGACTTCATGGTGCCAAGACCGCGGGCCGCCAGATCACGCGCAATACCGCGCACACCAAGAGCGTCAGGCCTATTGGGGGTAATAGCAATTTCAATAACTGGGTCAATGCGCGCGGGTTCATGTTCGGCGAGATAATCAGCGAATGATTGGCCAATTTCTCCAACAGGAAGTTCAATAATACCGTCGTGCTCTTCAGAAATCTCCAGTTCACGCTCGGACGCCATCATACCAAAAGATTCGATTCCACGGATTTTCCCAACAGAAATCGTGATGTCTAGACCAGGGATATATGTGCCAGGTTTGGCCACAACGACAGTAATGCCTGCCCGCGCGTTTGGAGCGCCGCAGATGATTTGTGTTGGGCCATATCCTGCCTCAACTGTACACACCTTCAACTTGTCAGCATCGGGATGCTTTTCCGCATGAGTAACTCTGCCGATGACAAAATCAGACAGCTTGGCTGCCGGGTTTTCGATACTTTCAACCTCAAGCCCAAGATCAGTAAGGGTTTCGCAAATCTCTTCAATGGAGCTGTCTGTGTCGAGGTGTGATTTCAGCCAGGAAAGTGTAAATTTCATGATTTTTCCTCAATTTGGCGGCCATCCAAATCCTCAACCAAGGAGAAAAATTCGAATAGCATAGGCAGAACGGGATCCCAATTACCGTCGCGACTGATGCTGGCTTTATTGGCCTTGCGCCACGCCAGCAGGGTTTCAAACCCATCGGCCTTCGCCATATTTTCTGTCACGTCGCAATAGCGAACCTCGTCGACACGGACAGTTTTAACTACAAAAGTCGGCTGGCCATCCCAATCAGCAACAATATCAATACGGTCTACAACAGGCATTGCCTCCGGCTCATTTCTAAAGTCGCGCAATGGAGCACAGTTTGCGCGTTTTTTGCCCCTACGCACAAGTTCGATAAGGGCAGCACAGGTTTCAGCAGAGGCCCCAAACTGGAAAGTGCCCGCACCAGGGTAGGTTTCTTGCAGATCTTCTATGTTGTCAGTCATTTTGAGGCCCTTTTGAGACGTTATTGGAAGATCACAGCGGCGCGGAAAAGGGCAGCGCCCAATCTTTGGATGTAGCTAATGCACAATTAAATCTGACTTTCAGAGTCAACGTCTAAATAATTACTTTGTATGACCTCATCAGTTTTTAGCGGTAGTTGAATTTTAAACCATTGATAACAAACGTCTGTTGGCTCTAAGCTATAAAGCTCTCTCAGAAAGTCCCGTAAGCGCCTCATCAAAATTGAAGTGTCAAAACTGATACCTTCTTGGATCGACTGGTCCAATAGATGAATCAAACTTTCATCACCAAATAAACCGATGTCGGCAAACGCAGCCGATCTTGTTCGTTTCAGCTTTAGCATTTCATCGTTGCTTAACTTTTGCGTTTCACACCTTTGAGGTTCCGAAGCATCCAATACGCGAAATGCATCAAGAAGCTTTTCCCGTCTTATCAAGCGAGAGGCCATTTCAGCTTCATAGTCACGGTTTCTTTCTGTTTGGTGACGATTTTGACGCGCGACCCATTGGGTTACTAATGCGGCCAGCATACCTGCGGCAAGGTGCGTAATGAGTGATAATATGGTACTATTCATACCCTACCCGCCATGCAACGTTGGCACCTGCAACGCACTAAATCCATAATGCCGCAGCCAACGCAGATCACTTTCAAAGAACGCACGCAGGTCAGAAATCCCGTATTTCAACATGGCAATCCGATCAATACCCATACCAAAGGCAAAACCTTGGTATTCGTCTGGGTCAATTCCGCCTGCCTGTAAAACTTTGGGGTGGACCATGCCAGATCCAAGAACCTCGAGCCAGTCGTCGCCATCTCCCACTTTCACAGTACCACCAGAAAATGAGCACTGGATGTCTACCTCGGCACTTGGTTCAGTGAACGGGAAGTGGGATGCGCGGAATCGAGTTTTGACCTTAGTACCGAAATAGGCGGTAAAAAATTCTTCAAGCACCCATTTCAAATTCGCCATGGATAGGTTTTTATCAATCGCGAGGCCCTCAACTTGATGGAACATCGGTGTGTGCGTTTGGTCATAATCAGCCCGGTAGACGCAGCCAGGGCAAATGATACGGATCGGCGCACCTTGCTTCTCCATCTCACGTATTTGCACTGGTGACGTGTGCGTGCGCAAGACGTGCGGCGGACGGTCGTCACCGTCAGCACGGTGCATATAAAACGTGTCCATTTCTGCGCGTGCAGGATGGTGGCCAGGAATGTTGAGCGCGTCGAAGTTGTACCAATCAGTGTCGATCTGTGGACCTTCTGCTGTTGCGAAGCCCATATCCGCGAAGATGGCTGTGCACTCTTCCCAGACTTGGGACACTGGGTGGATCGTACCAACACGGCGATCCCGACCAGGCAGTGACACGTCAAGCCACTCGGCCCGCAGGCGTTGATCCAAAGCTTCGTCACCAAGCGCAATTTTCTTAGCCACAAGGGCACTGTTGATCTCATCTTTGAGGGCATTGAGCGCTGGACCAGCCACCTGCCGTTCCCCTTGTGTCATTTTGCCAAGAGAGCGCAACTGCAAACTGACTTCACCTTTTTTGCCCACTGCCTGAACCCGTAAGTTTTCAAGCGTGGCTTCATCAGCGGCTTTGCCAATCAGATCGAGGTACTTTGATTTCAGATCGTTCATGCACTGTCCATTCTTAGGCCCCTTAGCCGTGTTGGCTCGGAGGTAGCGAAATGGCGGATGAGTTGCAAGGTTTGGGGGCTAATTACGCACTATTTGGTAGCTTCGTGCAGTTTCGAAATTAGGACTTTACAGTTTCTAGGTTAGCAAAATCTACGAATTCAGTGAGCTTTCAACATCTTTCTTAACAGAAAAAAGGTATCTTTTGATAAAAACGTAAATACTTATGTGGACCGAGTATTACCCCAGTGATGGCTATTGAAATAATAAGTATTGAGAATCCTGTGCCCGCTATTTCACATTTGATTTTAATGCAGCTTTCACCAAATTTATTATTGGCGCAAAACACTTCGCTATAGCAATGGTTCCTCGTGTTAGTCACCATCTTAAATGGATTACTAAAGGCCAACAAAAAACATATTTGTATTGTTAGAACCCCATCTCAGCACAATAGTTCATAGTGTAACTTGCCACTTCAAAGACATTGATTGGGTCAGTCATTTCACCATTACTTTTAAATTCTGACTTAATATCACAGTAGCACTGGCTTAAGGAATCATAACTAAACCTTTATCGTTTGGTTCCATGGAAGCACTTGCCATCCACTAGCACATCTTCATGTCAACAGTTGGAAGTTAAGAGTGATGTGTAGACGTCAAAAGTGTCACTTTCCCACATCATCATATAAACCAAAAGCTACATTTCAGGCACAGCAGCTGTATTAGCTAAACGGACTGCAATTGCGGCTACGCAATTTGAAAAGTTAAAAATTTATAGTTTAGACGGCATGCACAATCATTGAACTACTCAAAATCTCTTACGATAACGAGAAGGTAAGTAAAACTTGATACCTGTGTTAAGCATACCGCCACTTAATTGGCCTTGAATAACTTCTTATACATGCGAAGCCCAGCTTAAGTGGGCTCAAAATATGTTCAAAACCAAACCAGTTGTTAAAGGGTTATACCTTTTCAAGATTCTGTGTCTTAACGTATTAGATATATGCATAACCAGCCTGCAATAGCATCGTAAACGCATACAAGCTAATTAATGAAAAAAAGGCCACCCAATTAAGGAAGGCCTCTTTAATTTCAATAAATAACTTAGCTTACACCATTGCTGACTTTGCTTTTTCGACAATCGCACCAAATGCTTCTGGTTCGTGAACGGCAAGGTCTGCGAGAACTTTGCGGTCCACTTCGATGCCAGCCAAGTTCAGGCCATTAATGAAACGTGAGTATGTTAGCGTTTCATCAATGCTGCGAACAGCTGCATTGATTCGCTGGATCCATAAGGCGCGAAAGTTGCGCTTACGGTTGTGACGGTCACGGGTTGCGTATTGGTTCGCCTTATCGACGGCCTGACGCGCAACTTTGAAGGTATTGGAACGACGACCATAATAGCCTTTCGCTGCATCTGTTACCTTTTTGTGACGACGATGAGTGACTGTACCACCTTTAACTCGCATATCAAATTCTCCTTAGCGCGCGTATGGCATCATGGACTTGATGATTTTCGCATCAGGTGCCGATAACAGGGTTGTTCCACGCGCATTCCGCAGGAATTTATTTGAGCGTTTAATCATACCATGCTGTTTACCAGCCTGAGATCCTTTGACTTTGCCAGTAGCAGTCATTGAAAACCGCTTTTTACAGCTTGATTTTGTCTTCATCTTGGGCATTTCCGTCTCCTCTTTGGGTCGGTGGATCGCTCGACTCGGCATGCCACTTAGGCCGGACGCGCAATTGGAATTTTGCAATTAGCCTGCCACATGTTCTGTGGCAAGGGAAATCTCTATTAATGCGCAACGAAATTAATTAGTTTAGTGCACGACAACGCTAACTAAATTATAAGGAACATCCTTAATTAGGCAGACGACTGAATTTTCACGGATGGCAAGTACCATATCCCTCCGCTCCCGCTCAATCATAATAAGTGCAACTTAGGCAAACTTGAAGTAACCTTAAGCTCCAAAATTTAAAATGGAAAAACTAGAAAAGTCTGGTAATCATGTGTTCAACTACCAGCAAACCCAGCCCCCACCTTGGTGCACCAAACATTAAAATTTAATAAACTTACTCCGAAGATCCTGCAAAAATCAAACGTTCGTCGCACGGCGCTACACGTAGAATATTTGTGCTGCCCGGTGTGTTGAACGGAACACCCGCTGTAACAACTACCATGTCGTCTGGCGTTGCGATGCCCGATGAAAGCGCAGCACGCACCGCTTCGATCACTGCAGTTTTGAATCGATCAACAACCTTTACTGTCATCACACAGTTCGTCCCCCAACTGAGCACTAAGCAGCGCACCGTGTTTATGTCGCTAGAAAGCACTATAATCGGAACGCGCGGACGTTCACGCACTGTCAAAAGCGCGGTGGTGCCCGACTGGGAATAACAACAAATTGCTTTAATATCAGCTGTCTCAGCAATTTCGCGCGCGGCAGCGACGATTCCGTCGGCGACTGTGCGCCCGCTAGTTTTACGCCCAGCCTCAAGAATTTCAGTGTAAGTGGGATCTGCTTCGACCTCAACCGCGACGTTATTCATGGTTGTTACAGCCTCTATTGGAAAAGACCCGGCAGCAGACTCTGCGGACAGCATTACACCATCAGCGCCTTCATAGATTGCCGTTGCAACGTCAGAAACTTCGGCACGTGTCGGCATTGGTGAATCAATCATAGATTCGAGCATTTGGGTCGCAACAATCACAGGCTTGGCCGCTGCGCGGCATTTACGCACCAGTTGCTTCTGAATCGGCGGTACATTCTGAACTGGCAATTCGACGCCCAGATCGCCACGAGCGACCATAATGCCGTCAGATACCGCAAGAATTTGGTCGAACATAGTTATAGCTGTTGGCTTTTCAATCTTTGACATTATCGCAGCCCGCCCCCTGGTCAACTTACGGGCTTCTTCTACGTCGGCAGGACGCTGTACAAACGACAAGGCAAGCCAATCTACACCCAATTCGCAGACAAATTCCAGATCCTTGCGGTCTTTGTCAGAAAGTGCAGCAAGGGGCAGAACCACGTCAGGCACGTTCACGCCTTTTCGGTTGGAAATCGCACCTGCTACAATAACCTCGCAATCCGCAAAGTCGAGGCCGCAGTCTTTGACACGCAGTTTGATTTTACCATCATTCACTAATAGATGCGCGCCAGGTTCAAGTGCATCAAAAATCTCTTTGTGAGGCAGCTGAACACGCTTGGACGTGCCAGGTGCGTCATCCAGATCAAGACGGAACGACTGGCCTACGGCGAGTTCTTCACCGTCATTATTAGCAAAGACACCAACGCGTAATTTTGGCCCCTGAAGATCAGCTAAAATCGCGATTGGACTGTTAAGGTCCTTTTCAACTTGGCGTATAATTTCATGGCGAACCTTGATCTCAGCGTGGTCCCCATGACTCATATTGAGACGAAACACATCTGCGCCCGCCTCATGCAGCGCACGGATCATTTTGTAATCATTTGATGCTGGCCCAAGGGTGGCTATAATCTTGACGTTGCGGTCGCGTTTCATGGTGTTATTCCTCATGTTCTGCAGCATACTGAGCAAACAGTTACCGCTAACGTTTGAGATGCCATATAACGTATTCTAACTGTCTACAACTGCCCACAATTGGATAAGACGAAGATGACAAAGAAACCATTCGAGCCATTTTATTTACACGGCGCTGCGCGAAGGTCACAGTGGCTTATCACCTGCGACCACGCGACAAACATCGTTCCTCCCTGTGTTGGTGGCGGATCACTGGGACTCACAGATGCAGATATGCAACGACATATCGCATACGACGTTGGCGCAGCAGGCGTAAGCCGAGCCCTAGCGGATGCACTGAATGCGCCCGCAGTATTGTCCAACTTTTCGCGATTGGTTATTGATCCTAACCGAGGGCTGGATGATCCAACCCTTTTAATGAAACTGTACGACGGAACGGTGATCCCAGCCAATCGCACAGCAAGCGAAGTCGAAAAGGCGCGGCGGGTCGATGCGTTTTACGCACCCTATCACAATGCTCTGACTAAACTGGCCGAGCGGCAGAACAATACAGTAATTATCGCGATTCACAGCTTCACACCACAACTTAATGGCCGCGCAGCGCGCCCTTGGCACATTGGGATCTTGCACCAATTCGACGATAGGCTCTCCGACCCACTTTTGTCCTTAATATGCAGTGAAGATGATTTATGCGTCGGGAACAATGAACCTTACGCAGGCCACCTACCCGGAGATTCCATTGATCGCCATGCCTTGCAAATGGGCCGTGCCAATGCACTGATCGAATTGCGCAGTGACCTGATTGAAACGCCGTGCCAACAAATCACCTGGGCCAAACGACTGGCACCGATCCTAACCCAAGCTCTAATCCAGATGGAGACTCAAGATGCCTAATGTTAATGCACAAATCCAAATCGAACTTGAAGCAGCCGCTTTTCGGCGCTTAAAAAAGCACTTAATGGAAGATCGCACAGATGTGCAAAACATTGATATGATGAATTTAACTGGTTTTTGCCGAAATTGCTTGGGTCGCTGGTACCAAGAAGCCGCAGCAGAAGTTGGTATTGAGTTGACTAAAGACGAAGGCCGTGAAGCATTCTACGGTATGACGATGGAGGCTTGGAGAACAAATTATCAAACCAAAGCAACCCCAAGAAAAAGAGCGGCGTTTAAGGTGGCATTTGATGAAAATGTATCCAAGAAAGATAACTTACCTTAAATAATTTCAGCCGAACCCAAGCTATCGTTTATCAAGTCACCGTCAGTGTGGCCTAAGTTTTAGATCACACGCCCCATCTTTGGTTCAATAGTGATCAGGAACCACATTTAGAGCAGTGCTAAGTTTGACTTTAAAACTTAACCATTAAATATAAATTTTTTCACAATACCAATCAGCAAGATCCACTCGACCGCTTTCCCACTTCACTCCCCAGAGCGTTTTTATAAAATTATTTAGGCCATCAGCGGGGTCAACTTACTAGCAGCAGGATCAAACGGCGGCGTTGCGACTTTCTTCAAGGTAAATCTCACGCAGGCGCGCAGCAACTGGGCCCGGCGTGCCTTTACCAATGGGCGCGGCATCAATCTCGACCACAGGCATCACGAAGGTCGAAGCAGAGGTGATGAACGCCTCATCCGCGTCTTGCGCTTCTTGAATCGTAAAGCTGCGTTCTTCGACCTTCATCTGTGCTTCAAGGGCAAACCGCAGCACAGCAGCACGAGTGATTCCATGCAAAATTTCTGTCCCAAGGTGGCGGGTAATGATCGTATTGCCTTTGACTATATAGGCGTTGTTAGACGTGCCCTCAGTGACGTGACCGTCCTCCACCATCCATGCATCGTCACAGCCTGCGGCCTTGGCCATCATTTTGCCCATCGACGGATAAAGCAGCTGCACTGTTTTAATATCGCGACGACCCCAACGCTGGTCATCGATTGAAATAACTTTAATCCCAACCTTGGCGACGGGATTATTTGCAAGATTCGACTTAGATTGCGTAAACAGAACCAACGTTGGCTTAACGTCCACATTTGGATAAGCAAAGTCTCTGTCCCCTGCACTACCTCGGCTGACTTGTAGATAAATCATGCCTTCGTCGATATCATTCAAACGGACTAGTTCGCGATGAATTTCCAACAATTCATCAAAAGCGTCTGGTTTTTGCATTTCGAGTTCATTTAGGGATCGTGCCAGCCGTTTGGAATGGCCTGCGAAATCTATTAACTTGCCGCCTAACACAGATGTAACCTCATAAACCCCATCAGCCATTAAGAAGCTACGGTCAAAAATCGAAATTTTGGCGTCTTCTTCGGGCAAATAAGCCCCGTTTAAATAGACTGTACGGCTCATATTGTTATCCCCAAAGTGCTGCGACGGGTGGGTGCACGCCGTCTTCATTAAAATGCAATGCGTTATCACGGTCTTCAGCTAGAAGAAGTGGGCCGTCAAGGTCCACGACCTGCGCCCCTTGTGCGACAATCGTCGCAGGTGCCATTGCGAGGGAAGACCCAACCATGCAGCCGACCATTACGCCATATCCATCAGCACGGGCCGCTGCGTCCAGTGCCAATGCTTCAGACAGTCCACCAGTTTTGTCTAGTTTGATATTTACCATGTCATACTTACCCTTCAGGTCGGGCAAAGACGCTCGGTCATGGCAGCTTTCGTCAGCGCACACTGGCAATGGGCGAGAAATTTCGCCTAACATATCGTCCTGACCCGCCGGCATAGGCTGTTCGACCATACTAACGCCAAGCCGGATGAGGTGCGGAGCGAGATCGGTGTAAACCTCAGCTGTCCAACCTTCATT
Source organism: Octadecabacter sp. (assembly GCA_047635635.1). Classification (GTDB taxonomy): domain Bacteria; phylum Pseudomonadota; class Alphaproteobacteria; order Rhodobacterales; family Rhodobacteraceae; genus Octadecabacter. Next base: position 51,056 of record JBLILC010000011.1, read on the forward strand.
TGCATCTACAATAATTTTAGATTTTGAAGCACCTGCACGCACTGCTTCAAGTCGAGACATATCATCAGACGTACCGAGCTTGATCTTGAGCAACGGGCGATGCGCATGCTTTGCGGCTGAAGCCCGCATATTCTCAGGCGTGTCGAGAGACAAGGTAAATGCTGTTATGCAGGGCCTTGGTGTTGCGACACCGATTAAATCCCAGACGCGAACGCCAGCGGTCTTAGCCTCAAGATCCCACAACGCACAATCGACAGCATTACGCGCCGCACCAGGTTCCAACAGATCATAAAGTGCCTCTCGGGTCACATCATCAGGCAAGCCTGCGATCTGGCCCTCAACGCTTTCCAAAGTCTCACCATATCGTGCATATGGGACACATTCACCCAAGCCAGTGAAACCGCCACGGATGATTTTGATGGTCAGCACCTTAGCCTCAGTCCGTGATCCACGTGAGATTGTGAACACCTCCGCCAAGCGAAAAACATCCTGAGTAATGGTAATGATCATAGCGCAGCCCCCAGTTCTTTGACTCAAAATACTTGTTTTACTTACAGCGACGCCAGCGCATCCACCAGCCGCCCTGCACCGTGGCGAAACGGATCAACCGTCGGCAGGCCAATGCGGGCTTCTATATCAGTTAGACATTTGTTTGCTTCTGCTTCGGTCAAATGCTGGGTGTTGACGGAAACCCCCACAACCTCACAAACAGGATTAACAACACGAGCCAGCAAAAGTGCAGTATCACGCAAAGTTTCTAGTGATGGCAAATCGTAGTGCGGCAATCCACGCATGTGGGTTCGGGTCGGCTCATGCGCCAAAATCAGCGCATCCGGTTGGCCGCCATGAATCAGCGCTAGTGTCACGCCAGAATAGCTGGCATGGAAAAGGCTGCCTTGCCCTTCAATATGATCCCAGTGGTCATCATCATTGTCCGGCGTCAGGTATTCGACAGAACCTGCCATAAAGTCGGCAACAACAGCATCCAGTGGAACGCCACCACCAGTAATCAAAATCCCCGTTTGCCCTGTAGGGCGAAACGTTGACTTCATTCCACGGCTGCGCATTTCTGCATCAACTGCAAGGCTGGTGTACATTTTGCCAATCGAACAATCTGTGCCAACAGCCAAACACCGTTTGCCACTGCGTTTAATTCCATTGGCAATTGGATAGGCAACCGAGGGAATGCGCACATCGTGCAATGTTCGCC
>JBLILC010000012.1:0-49164 GCA_047635635.1 Octadecabacter sp.
TTTGTTACTCGCCTACTTTGGGCCATGACCTTGCGCTGGTGTTCTTTAATGATGGCCTAAACAGGCATGGCGATCGTACCCGCTGGTCGATCATCTGCGCGATGTCCAGACCTAGTGTGAGGTTTACAACCCCGTTTTACTAGACCAGAAAGGGAAGCTTTCCGGTAGTTAAATTAATTGTAAATTTGCCATGCGTTGGGTTGCTGCCAAAGACCATAAGTATCGTCATATTAACTGTTATCAACAGTAGCAAAATGACGATATTTGCGCCATTTAAAAGTCATCAAAAATCAGTATCAGATACGTTAAAATCCACCCTAGGAGTTGGGTTTCCAGCCCTAAGCAGAACACTTGGCAAAATGCCACGCACTGTATGGTGTGGTAGGGGGCTGGCATTAATTATAGGCGCTGACTGTCCCTATTTAGACGGTGCGGCCTGTATTGATAACTCAGATGCATGGGCAATTGTGCGGCTTGATGGGGCCGATACATCCGCGATCCTTGTGCGCCTCACCCCGATTGATCTGCGTGCGCTGATGTTCAAACGTGGCTACACCGCGCGTACATTGATCGGTTATATAACAGGTGGTGTCACGCGTTTTGGTGTGCAAAGTTTTGAGGCAATGGTGTTGCGATCCATGGTGGGAACACTGGTGCATGAACTGACGGAAGTGGCGAAAAATATAGTGGTGCAAACGGGAATATTAGCTTAACAGTTTACCACGAGGACAATTAAAAAATCGGCGACTTCACCATTGCACGGTTTGAGCTGATCCAAAATAATATTTTTTGCGTTGCAGCAAAGGCACTTTCTGCGTATGAAGTTGAGCCTCAGATTTGATTTGCTCAGTTGGTCATTTTTTAACCTCAAAAACTGAGCTGCGAAAAATTTTAGATGATTGCGCAAGTCCTCAGAACTGTTGACTGAGCTGTTTACAAGGCTTAACTCATCAAAGTTGCGCAGCTGCTGGACTAAACCTGTATCATTTATGGAGTTATTTCAGTTTTTTGTCTCGGCCGATTGGAGCTAATTACGTAATTTAGTTACCACATTAAAAGTATAAAATTATTAGTTTTGGTGACATTGTGAGCCTGTGTAGGACACTGATTTGGCTTGATTATATGTAATTCGTATTGTTGATCAATTTTGGTGAAACTATTGAGTGCCCTAAAATCTGCTTAACTCACCTTAAAGAGGTGATATACGATATATCTCTTATTATCTAAAAGCCTCAAGCAGTCCGCTATCAAGGTTAAGACTGTCAAATCGGGTCTTAATGTACACGGCAAGTTTGGTTTTGATTTGTAAAATCCGCAGAGAGTGGGCTGGCTGATCTGCTGGCAATGATGCTTGATAGCCGATCAAGAAATTGATGAACAAAGCGACGATGGTGGGTAAGGAGATTGCGCGAAATACCGCGATGCCTTTGATAATTAAAAAATAGCAAAGATGGTTAAAATCGCTCCATACTGAAATTCTTTAGCCTGCATTTTTTGGACTGATCTTTGACAAGACTGACTGCTGGGTGATCTGGCCCATCGGCTTGCCGTTTTTAGTCACCGTCAACGCGCCAAATTCGCACAAACTATCAATCACATCTGAGACTGGCGTTTCTGCGTCAACCTCATGTTCTCCTGATTTCCAGTCGGGTATGGAAACCATGATGTCGCGTGCGCATAGTACGCCAAGCGGGTTCATATTCGCTACAAAATCAGCAACATAGCCGTTTGCGGGACTTGAGAAAATTTCACGCGGTGTGCCTGATTGAACAATTCGTCCGCCTTCCATAATTGCGATGCGATTGCCAATTTTGAACGCTTCATCCAAATCATGGCTGACAAAAATAATCGTGCGGTTCAGGCGTTTTTGCAAATCAAGCAATTCGTCCTGTAGCCTGGTACGGATCAGCGGATCTAGTGCGCTAAACGGTTCGTCCATCAATAAAATTGGTGCGTCAGTGACGAACGCGCGGGCGAGGCCAACGCGCTGTTGCATACCACCCGACAACTCCCCAACCAGTGCATCGGCGCGATCTGCCAACCCGACTAGTTGCAATTGTTCATCAACTTTGCGACGGCGTTCAATCTTTGTCATGCCACCTAACTCTAAACCAAGTCCGACGTTTTCGCGCACGGTGCGCCACGGCAGCAGGCCAAACGCCTGAAACACCATCGACACACATTCACGGCGTAGTTTGCGCAGTTCCGTTGCGGGGGCGGATCCAACTTCGCATGTCCAGTCTTCATCGTGGACTCTCACGGCTCCACGCGCAACGGGGTTTAACCCGTTTACCGCACGTAATAAGGTTGATTTACCTGAACCCGAGAGCCCCATGAGTACCAAAATCTCACCCTTGTTCACATCAAGCGTGCAATCGTGTACCCCCAATATCTGTCCACATGCTTGCTGGATTTCAGTGCGATCCATGCCTTGATCCATCATCGGCAAAGCGGCCTCTGGATTATTACCAAAAACAATAGACACATTTTGGAATTCAACTGCTTTTGTTGTTTTAATCAGCTCATTTTTCTGATTTTTCATCATTTCGTTTCAACCCGCAGCATACGATCCAGCATTATGGCAACCACCACGATGATCAGACCAGATTCAAACCCTTTAGCAGTATCGACTGTGTTGAGTGCACGCACAACTGGTACGCCTAAACCGTCAGCACCAACCAATGCTGCTATGACTACCATTGACAGCGAGAGCATGATTGTTTGGTTTAATCCTGTCATAATCTGTGGCATCGCAGATGGTAGTTCGACCTTGATCAACTTTTGCCGTTTTGTAGCGCCAAACGCGTCTGCTGCTTCAAGCAAGGACTTCGGTGTGGATGATATACCCAAGTGAGTTAACCGGATCGAAGCAGGTAGTACAAAGATCACCGTGGCCACCAATCCAGGCACCATGCCAATACCAAAAAAGACGATTGCTGGAATGAGATAAACAAATGTTGGTAGTGTTTGCATCAGGTCCAGAACTGGGCGCATCCATGCATAAAGGCGCGGGCGGTGGGCGGCTCCAATACCAATGGGTACGCCAATGGACATGCAAACAACGCAGGCTGACAACACAAGGCTGAGGCTTTCGGCGGTCTCTTCGTAATAGCCTTGATCGATGATAAATAAAAAACCAAAGGTGATTAACGTGACTATTGCCCATTTGCGGTGTAATAAGTATGCAAGTGCTGCAAATAATGAAACGACCAAGAATGCGTGGGTTTGCTCGGTCCAGAACGACACGAGAGGTTCAAACCGACGACCGCTGATCCAATTGATCCCTGGGGGACGCAACATAAGCGCCAGTAAAACTTCGATAAAAACCTCAATCAAGTTGGAAAAACTGTCAAGAAAAGGTGCCGCACCTTCTTTGATATATTCGAACCCGTCGCGGGCAGTGATACCAACGGGAAGTTTTTCGTCCGTGAGACCAAGGATGCGTTGTGGCGCCCATTTGATGAACCAAAAAACGGCAGGGATTAGCCAGACTATGAAATCCCACATGGCGATTACGCACCACCAGAGCCCATGGAAAAAGACTATTATTGTGTCCCAGATATTTTGCAATACAGTCATATACCCTCCAAGTATTAATAAGGGGCCGTTGGAAAACGGCCCCTTATTATGCATTTACATATCTAGTGTGGCTTGAACGGCCGCAGTGGCGTCGCCACCGTCAAATGTTGTCACACCATTGAGCCATCCCATGACCATATCAGTGTTGCCGGCTAACCATGTGGTTGCGGCAACGCGCGGCTCGGTTCCATCATCTAGGATTGCAGCCATAATTTCGTTTTCCATGGCGAGCGTGAATTCAAGATTTTGAAGCAACTTGCCTACGTTCGGACAGGCGTCGACGTATCCCGCTGTCGTGTTTGTAAACACGGTTGCACCGCCCAAATCGGGGCCAAACCAGTCATCGCCACCTTCCAGATAAGTCATGTCGTAGTTGGCGTTCATCGGATGCGGTTCCCAGCCCAGGAATACGATAGGCTCATTGCGATCTGATGCGCGCCCGACTTGTGTTAGCATGCCGGCCTCTGATGATTCCACAACTTCCATGTCCGCGCCGTTTAGTCCGAACGCATCTGCTTTAATCATGTCGATGATCAATCGGTTGCCATCATTGCCTGCTTCGATGCCGTAAATATTACCTTCAAGCGCATCTGCGTTTGCCACGATTGCGTCAAATGACGTGATACCAAGTGCCGCACCAGCCGCGTTTGTTGCAAGCGTATATTTTGCGCCTGTGAGGTTTGCACGAATGGTATCGACGCTGCCATCTTCGCGGTATGGCGCGATGTCAGCTTCCATGGTGGGCATCCAATTACCAAGAAAAATATCAACGTCGCCTTCAGCCAACGATGTGTAAGTTACCGGAACTGATAAAACTTTGATGTCTGTTTCGTAGCCCAATGCGTCCAGAACAACAGCCGTGGTGACAGTCGTGGCTGTGATGTCCGTCCAGCCAACGTCAGAGAATGTGACAAGACCGCAGTTCGCGTGGCCTTCAGCTGAAACAACGCTGGCTGCACAAATTGCAAGGATTGAAAGTGTGGATTTCATAATAGTCTCCCGTGTTGATTTTTTCTTGATTGACGAGTCAATAAAGAACGTTTTAGATCGCTTTGCAACAACTTTTGAGGATATTATGCCAAAGCTTGGAATGGAGCCTATACGCCGCGCGGCTTTGGTTAAAGCGACTATTGACGTGATAGGGGCACACGGATCGCTGGATGTAACCGTTAGTCAGATTGCCAAACGCGCAGGCATGTCACCTGCGTTGGCGCACCATTATTTTGGTGGGAAAAACCAAATTTTTCTAGCTGCCATGCGGCAAATTTTGCGTGATTTTGCTGTTGAGGTTCTTGAAAAACTGCATGAAGCTCATACACCGCGTGCTCGCGCTGAGGCACTAATAGGCGCGTCTTTTGCGCCGTCATGTTTCGCAGCTTCGACAGTCAGCGCATGGATGACGCTTTATGCGCAAGCGACGTCACAGCCTGAAATGTACCGGCTTTTGCGGCTGTATCAGCGGCGTCTACATTCTAACTTAACACACGCATTGCGGCCATTATCGTCTTCGCCGATTAACGATGCAACGACCTTGGCGGCATTGATCGATGGGCTTTATTTGCGCGCAGCCTTGGCGCGGAATACAGCCCCAGACACGGCGCATGCCACAGCTTTGCGCGCTCTTGATCGCCTGATCGGAACACCTCCATGACCAAGCCAAATATCCTCATAATTATGGTTGATCAGCTGAATGGAAAGTTGTTTCCGGATGGCCCTGCTGATTGGTTGCATGCTCCGAACCTCAAAGAGTTGGCTGCTAAATCAACCCGTTTCAAGAACGCTTATACCGCGTCACCGTTGTGCGCGCCGGGTCGTGCATCATTCATGTCTGGTCAGTTACCTAGTCAAACTCAAGTCTATGATAATGGAGCAGAATTTGCGTCTTCAATTCCAACCTATGCACACCACCTGCGCCGTGCGGGGTATCAAACATGCCTGTCTGGTAAGATGCATTTTGTTGGTCCAGACCAACTGCATGGGTTTGAAGAACGCTTGACAACAGACATCTACCCACCCGATTTTGGTTGGACACCAGATTACCGCAAGTCTGGTGAACGCATCGATTGGTGGTACCATAATATGGGGTCTGTCACCGGTGCTGGCGTAGCCGAAATTACTAACCAAATGGAATATGACGATGAGGTTTGTTACAATGCGACCCGCAAATTGTATGACCTTTCGCGGGGCAAAGATGACCGCCCGTGGTGTCTGACTGTGTCCTTCACCCATCCCCATGACCCATACGTTGCACGTAAAAAATACTGGGACCTATACGAAGATTGCGACCACCTTCTGCCTAATGTTGGCCCCATTGCCTATGAAGATCATGACGCACATTCGCAGCGTATTCTTGATGCAAACGATCATGAAAACTTCGACATCACCGAAGATCAAGTACGCCGTGCTCGCCGTGCCTATTTCGCCAACATCTCCTACCTCGACGACAAAATTGGCGAAGTTCTGAAAGCGCTGAAGGATACCCGGCAAAGGGCAACAATCCTGTTTGTGTCAGATCATGGCGATATGCTGGGCGAGCGTGGATTATGGTTTAAAATGTCTTTTTTTGAGGGGTCTGCTCGTGTACCATTAATGATTTGTGCGCCGCAAATGCCAGCCGGAATAGTGGAGACACCCGTCTCCAATATTGACGTCGCGCCGACACTCTGCGAACTCGCGGGTGTGTCTATGGAAGAAGTCATGCCATGGACGACAGGCGTGTCGCTTGTCTCAATGTCAAATGGTGTTGAGCGGACGGAACCAGTGTTAATGGAATACGCCGCTGAAGGATCATATTCACCCATTGTTTGCCTACGCTACGGCAAATGGAAATACACTCGCTGCACTCTTGATTCAGACCAGTTATTTAATGTTTTCACCGACCCGCTTGAGCTAAATAACCTTGCAAAAGTTGCAAAACATCAAGGCACTTTAGATCAATTACGAGCAAAATCTGAGGCTCGTTGGGATCTTGCTGCTTTTGATGCGCAAGTTCGCGAAAGCCAAGCCCGCCGCTGGGTAGTTTATGAGGCATTGCGCAACGGTGATTATTATCCATGGGATCATCAGCCGCTGCAAAAAGCTTCTGAACGCTACATGCGCAATCATATGGACCTCAATACTCTTGAGGAAAAACAACGCTTTCCGAGAGGCGAATAACATGACTTATAGTATTCAACCCACCGCCAGCCACTTTATCGACGGAGACTACGTCGAAGACACTAGTGGCACGCCAATCCCCGTAATTTGTCCGGCTTCTGAAGAACAGATTGCTGTTGTTTACGCGGCAACACCCGCCATCATAGAACAAGCATTAAAATCCGCTACCCGCGCGCAAGGTAAATGGGCCGCTATGAACGGAACCCAGCGTGGTCGCGTGTTGCGCCGTGCTGCCGATATTATGCGCGAACGCAATTATGATCTCAGTGTTCTGGAAACCAATGATACTGGCAAACCGCTGCAAGAAACTCTAGTGGCGGATGCAACATCGGGGGCAGATGCCTTGGAATACTTTGGTGGGCTGGCGGGGAGTCTGACTGGTGAATATATCCAGTTGAACGACGATTTCGTTTATACCCGCCGTGAGGCTTTAGGTGTTTGCGTTGGCCTAGGTGCGTGGAATTACCCGACCCAGATCGTATCATGGAAGGCTGCGCCTGCGTTAGCTTGTGGAAACTCTATGATTTTTAAGCCGTCGGAACAAACACCTCTGTGTGCACTGAAAGTTGCAGAAATTCTATTTGAAGCAGGTGCACCCGCTGGTATTTTCAACGTGGTGCAAGGTATGGGAGAGGTTGGCCAAGCTCTCATCACCGACCCGCGTGTTGCCAAGGTTTCCTTGACTGGATCAGTACCGACGGGCCGCAAAGTCTACGCTGCTGCAGCGGCTGGGATCCGCCACGTGACGATGGAATTGGGTGGAAAGTCTCCCATTGTTATCTTTGATGATGCAGATCTTGAAGACGCCGTTGGCGGCGCAATTTTAGGTAATTTTTACAGTTCGGGTCAGGTCTGTTCTAACGGTACGCGTGTATTCGTTCAATCTGGCATCAAAGAAGCATTTTTGTCTCGCTTAAGCGAGCGTATTAAGGGCGTAAAGATGGGCGACCCCCTTGACGTAAGTGTTAATTTTGGGCCACTGATATCTCAACATCAAATGGAAATTGTGCAGGGGTTCATTGCCACAGGCATTGCCGAAGGTGCGCGTCTGGTGTCTGGTGGTGAACGCCAAGGCGACGTTGGATATTTCCTGCAACCTACTGTTTTTGCAAATGTCACTGATAACATGACTATTGCCACCGATGAAATATTTGGACCCGTCATGAGCGTTTTAGATTTTGATAACGAGGACGACGTTCTCACTCGTGCCAATGCCACAGACTTTGGCCTCGCTGCAGGGGTGTTTACTAATGATCTAACCCGCGCACACCGCATGGTAGCTGGGTTTGAGGCTGGAACAACCTACATAAATACTTATAATCTATCCCCAGTTGAGGCACCATTTGGTGGATCGAAACTTTCTGGCGTTGGGCGTGAAAATTCCAAGGCAGCAATCAATCACTACAGCCAGCTGAAGTCGGTTTACGTTGGCATGGCCCCAGTAGAGGCACCATTTTAAATGAAAGCTGAATATGTCATTGTTGGTGCGGGAAGCGCGGGTTGCGCTATGGCCTATCGCCTTGCGGAAGCCGGTAAGTCCGTAATTGTAATCGAAACTGGAGGCAGTGATGTTGGGCCTTTTATCAATATGCCCGCCGCGTTGTCTTATCCGATGAGCATGAAACGCTACGACTGGGGTTATAAGTCTGAAGCTGAACCCCACCTTGGTGGGCGCAAACTGGCATGTCCGCGCGGTAAGGTTATTGGGGGATCATCATCAATTAACGGCATGATTTACGTACGTGGTCATGCCCATGATTTTGATTACTGGGCCGAAAGTGGTGCATCCGGTTGGGCCTACGCTGACGTCTTACCATATTACAAACGTCTGGAAGACTGGCACGACGGGGGGCGTGGTGGCGACGCGAATTGGCGTGGACAAGGTGGGCCAATGCACGTGACTCGTGGCCCTGGCGATAACCCTTTGACGCAGGCTTTCATCAAAGCAGGCGGACAGGCAGGGTATGAGCTGACTTCTGACTATAACGGTGAGCAACAAGAGGGCTTCGGCCCGTTTGATGCCACCATATGGCAGGGTAAACGCTGGTCTACGGCGTCGGCCTATTTACGTCCTGCACAAGCGACTGGGAATTGTGAAATTGTCCACGGCACCGCTGCGCGCGTGGTAATCGTCGATGGTCGCGCAACGGGCGTTGAGTTAACTGATGGGCGAGTCGTTTATGCAGGTGGAGAAGTCATCATTGCGGCCTCTGCGATTAATTCGCCGAAATTGCTCATGTTGTCGGGCATTGGGCCTGCCAAACATCTTGTAGAACATGGAATTACAGTAGTGGCTGATCGTGCTGGAGTTGGACAAAACCTACAAGATCACCTTGAACTTTACGTTCAAATGGCAGCTAAGGGTCGTCATAGCCTTTACAAATACTGGTCTTTGTTTGGCAAAGCACTGGTTGGTGCGCGCTGGTTGTTTACCAAAACAGGCATCGGCGCGTCTAACCAGTTCGAAGCTTGTGGGTTTATTCGATCAAAGGCTGGCTTGGCTTATCCTGATATTCAGTTCCATTTTCTCCCACTGGCCGTGCGTTATGATGGTGTTGGTGCGCGGGAAGGATATCAGGCCCACGTTGGCCCGATGCGGTCTAAATCGCGTGGGACGGTCACCTTGAATTCAGCTGATCCTTTGGATGATCCGAGTATCCTTTTTAACTACATGTCACACCCAGATGATTGGGAAGAATTTCGCACCTGTATTCGCCTTACACGTGAGATTTTCAGTCAAGATGCCTTTGTGCCATTTTCTTGTGATGAATTAATTCCGGGCGTTGATGCACAATCAGACGCCGCCTTGGATGAAACGATCCGTGAGCACGTAGAAAGCGCCTACCACCCTTGCGGCACCTGCAAAATGGGCAGCGCAGAGGATCCGGATGCGGTTGTTGATCCGATGGGCCGCGTGATTGGTGTGACAGGATTGCGGGTGGCAGACAGTTCAATCTTCCCGCGTATTCCCAACGGAAATCTAAACGCACCATCTATCATGGTAGGTGAAAAGATGGCTGACCATGTGCTGGGTAAGGCGCCAATTGCCCCGAGCAATGATGAACCATGGATTCATCCTGATTGGCAAACAATTCAACGTTAACCTCATGTTTTCTTCGCTTGCAAAGAGTCATCTTTAAAACATAGCTAGTGGTGTAATGCGTTTTTATTTTTTTCTTATTCTTCTCGCAAATCCCGCTTTTGCTGATTTTAGTGGGACCATACACGTAGTCGATGGCGATACTCTGAATGTGGACGACATTACCGTGCGTATTCATGGAATAGATGCACCCGAAACTGACCAAACTTGCAATGATGCACAGGGCCGCAACTGGCTCTGTGGCGTTTTTGTAACAGAAGAAATTAGTCGACGTTTTGAAGGTGAAATCGCTACCTGCGACCTTATCGAACTGGATCGGTATGGCCGTACAGTCGCTAAGTGTTTTGTCGATGGGCGTGATGTTGGCGAACAGATCGTGGAAGACGGATTGGCGCACGCTTATCGCCAATATTCAATGGATTATGATCAGGTTGAAAAGTCAGCGCAAGTTAGGAGAATTGGAATTTGGGCAGGAACTATGCAATCACCCGCGGCTTTCCGTGCAGATCAACTCTCAGCAAACCTTGCTGCTAACCCACCTTCGACGCCAACAGAAGCCAACTGTTTTATAAAAGGTAATATTTCGGAATCTGGCTATATTTATCACATGCCGTACAACCGTGACTACAACAGAACCCGCATTAACGAGAACCGGGGTGAACGCTGGTTCTGTGATGAGGCGGACGCCCAAGCTGCAGGCTGGCGGGCGGCACGCAACTAGTTGTCAGTAGGTGCTTTGTTCTCAACTATCGACTGGAAACTCTCAAAGAACTGATCAGCCATTTTCTTGGCAAAGCCACCAACAATTCGGCTGCCAAGTTGCGCCAGTTTGCCTCCAACTTTGGCATCTACATTGAAGGATAGTTCAGTCCCACCTTTGATTTCTGTTAGCGTTACATTTGCGGTACCCTTGGCAAATCCTGCGACTCCACCTTTGCCTTCCCCTACAATGCGGCAGCTTTGTGGCGCGTTAACATTTTCGAGTGTGACCACACCTTTAAATGTCGCCTTCACTGGCCCAACTTTTTGTTTGACCACAGCTTCAAAACCCGTCTCGGGCGTTCCAGTCAATTCTTCACAACCTGGAATGCTGGCCTGCAAAGTTTCTGGATTGTTTAAATGGGCCCAGACTGCGGTGAGGTCCGCTGCGATGATGCGTGTGCCAATCAATTCCATTAAGGTTCTCTCTATTCTAATTGATATGGTAGCATGCCACGTTCGTTTGGGTCCACACGAAGTTGGCTTGCCAGTGGTGGCACTGACCGATGCGGGCAGGCATTGCGTTCACAGATACGACACGAAATTCCGATTGGCACAAACGCCGCTGCGTCGTCCACCATCATGTGATCGGCATAGACCAGTGCACTGGCATGTTTGACCTCGCAGCCAAGCCCAATTGCATATCGACGCGTTGGAATGCCCCATGCACCACCCGGCTTGCTGACGTCCCGTGCAAGGCAGAAATATTTAACACCGTCAGGGGTTTGTGCCAATTGGCGCAACCAACGACCGGGTGTTTCAAAAGCGCTGTGAACATTCCAAAGTGGGCAGGCTCCCCCGAACCTTGCAAATTGCAGCGTTGTTGCAGAATGGCGTTTGGTAATGGTACCTGCTGGATCAACTCGCACGAAAAAGAACGGTATGCCTTTGGCACCAGGGCGTTGCAGCGTTGATAACCTGTGTGCAACCTGTTCAAGAGATGCTCCGAATCTACCCGCCAAGCGTTCCAAGTCATGGCGTGTTTCCTGTGCCGCCGTTTGGAACGCGCGATAGGGCATCATCGCGGCCCCAGCAAAATAATTGGCTAGTCCGACCTTGGCGATACTGCGGGCTTGCGGCGATTGGAAGCGCGCCAAATCCAGCGTAGCTTCAAGCAGATTGTTTTGTCTGATGAGGGCGACCTGCAACAAAAGCTGGAACCGCTGGGTTGCATGTGTGGATTTGGTCGACAGCGATAGCACATGCGTTTGTGGGTCGTAATGGCGGATTGCGCCATCGTCATAATTGACGACGCGCACTCCGCTTTCAGCCAGTGCGCGTCGTGCTGCCCCATCAATGTCACTGTCTGCTTGTGTGGCAAACTGTTCGGCCGCGTGATCAACACTATCTATATAATTGTCGCAATAATGAAAGAAATCACGTACTTCTTCCCATGGGGACGACGACAATTGGCTGTCTTCGCGTCCCAAAACTTCGTCCAGCGACGCGAGTCGTTCGTGAGTTTGACGGTAGGCCGTGTGCAATTCCAGAAAGGCCCGTGCGAGGGCAGGAGCGTTGGACGCAGCCAATCGTAAATCCGCCAGCGGTGGTGTTGGGCCACCAAAAATTGGGTCTGCCAGTGCCTCCCGCATGTCACCAACAAGACGCGCCTCGTCGCCTGACTGCAGTTCGGTGACGTCGAACCCAAATTCTTGCGCTAATGCCAAGACCACCGTTGTTGATACGGGTCTGTTATTGTTTTCCATCTGGTTTAGGTAGGGTAATGACACGCCTAGCTTTTCTGCAAATGCCTTTTGCGTACAGCTGATCCGCCCTCTCAATTCACGTAATTTCGCCCCAGCGTAAAGTTTATGTGGTGCCAATTTTCGTATCTCCTAACACAGCTTTTGCGAATTTGATAATAGGCTTTGCAAAGTCGCGTGTCGAGGCATTGCATTAGGCTGAATCATTAATCACTGCCGCGCGGCGCATAACCCATAGTGCGCAAACAACGGCAGCAAGTGTCGTAAACAGCATCAAAATGATAAGTGGTAAAGCGCCTGTGCCTGGTCCAAGAATGAATCCTGCAATCACCGATAATGCTGCACCACCACCGATCATGAATGCACCGCCAAGTCCTGCCGCGGATCCCGCAAGGGCAGGGCGCACGGACAACATACCCGCATTGGCGTTGGGTAAAAGAATACCGTTACCAAGGCCAATTGAAATCATAAAGCCAAAGAAAACAAATGGGTTATTGAATCCGGCTAAGTCAAAAGTAAGTAGCATCGACATCCCTGCAAAAGTCAAAAGCGCTCCAATTAGTACCATACGATTTACACCAACACGCACCGAATATTTGCCTGACAATCCGTTGCCGATCAAGTAACCGATGGCCGGTGAGCCGAAATATAGACCAAGTTCAGCAGGTTCCATTGCGAATACTTCAGATCCAACAAAAGGTGCACCCCCAAGGTAGGCAAAGAATGCACCGGAAGCAAAAGCTGCGGCAAGGCAATAGCCCCAAAATCTCTGTGATGTAAGTAACTTGGGATATTCACGTACTTGTGAGGTGAAGCCGCCTTCGCGTTTGATGAATGTCTCTCCTTGATCGAAGTAAACCGTTATAAACAAAATTACCCCTCCCCCCGCCAACATCCAAAACGACGCCTGCCAGCCAAACACTTCATCTAATACGCCGCCCATGGCGGGGCCCATCATTGGTACAATCGACATGCCCATTGTGACGTAGCCGATCATGGATGCAGCCTGATTTTCTGGCACCATATCTCGCACAACAGCGCGGCTAATTACAAAGCTTGTGGCGATGGCCGTTTGCACTAAGCGAAAAATTAAAAAAATAGTAAAATTTGGAGCATAGATTGCACATACACTTGCGATTGTAAAAATAGCTACAGCGCCAATCATCACAGGTCGGCGACCATATCTGTCTGAAAACGGACCAATTGCAATCTGCACCACCGCCGTTGTTGCAAGATATGCAGAAACCGACAATTGCATAAGTGCGTAATCCACACCAAAATGTTCTGCCATAGAAGGTAGAGATGGTAAAAATACGTTGAGTGATAGCGCTCCGATACCGGCCATCAGGATCAGGGTTGCGATGTGGGGTGGGGTTGTGCGATCAAGAAATCGCGTTTTTGGAAATGAAGACATGAACAATAGATATTCCTGCCCCAGAGCATCGTCCACCAAAATCGTGGCGCTATAGCGGCAAAGCATTTCTGAGAATTAGCTGATTTGCAGATTACAAAACTTGCTAAGGTGTTCGTTTGCAAATTTGCGAAAAGGGACTCGGATCGCCTCGCTTTTACAGTTAGTTTGCTGAAAACGAAGGGTACAAACTTATGACAGCCATCCTGCAAGAACTTGAAGACCGCCGCGAAGCCGCCCGCATGGGGGGGGGGCAGAAACGCATCGACAGTCAGCATGCTAAGGGTAAGTTGAGTGCGCGTGAACGGATTGAGTTGTTGGTTGATGATGGCAGCTTTGAAGAATTTGACACATTTGTTACCCACCGCAGCACCGATTTTGGGATGGAAAAAACCAAACCTGCAGGAGATGGTGTTGTCACTGGATGGGGGACAGTAAATGGTCGGCAAGTCTATGTTTACTCTCAAGATTTCACAGTTTTAGGTGGATCTGTTTCTGCTACTCATGCTGCTAAGATTACCAAAATCATGGACATGGCCATGCAAAATGGCGCGCCAATCATTGGTATTAACGATTCTGGTGGTGCTCGTATTCAAGAAGGCGTTGACAGCCTTGGTGGATATGGTGAGATTTTCCAGCGCAATATCATTGCGTCCGGTGTCGTGCCGCAAATTAGCTTAATTATGGGTCCATGTGCTGGTGGTGCGGTTTATTCCCCCGCGATGACTGATTTTATCTTTATGGTCAAAAACAGCTCATACATGTTTGTGACAGGCCCTGACGTCGTTAAAACTGTCACGAACGAAGTTGTCACTGCTGAGGAGTTGGGTGGGGCGACCACCCATACCCGCAAGTCATCAGTCGCTGACGCCGCATTTGAAAACGACTTAGAAGCGATCTCTGAAGTGCGCCGTCTCGTCGACTTTTTGCCGCTGAATAATCGTCAAAAACCCCCGGTACGCCCGTTTTTTGACGAAGTAGACCGGATTGAGTCTAGTCTTGATACGCTGATCCCCGATAATCCTAACCAACCTTACGATATGAAAGAACTGATCCATAAAATTGCGGATGAGGGCGACTTTTTTGAAATTCAAGCTGCTTTTGCAGGAAATATTTTGACGGGCTTTATCCGCCTCGAAGGGCGTTCAGTGGGTGTAGTTGCTAATCAGCCAATGGTATTGGCAGGTGTGCTAGATATCGACAGTGCCCGCAAAGCAGCGCGTTTCGTAAGGTTTTGTGATGCATTCGAAATTCCGATCCTCACCCTTGTGGATGTGCCCGGCTTCCTTCCTGGCGTAACGCAGGAATATAATGGTGTGATAAAACACGGTGCAAAACTACTTTTCGCATATGGTGAAGCGACGGTGCCTAAGGTCACAATCATTACCCGTAAAGCATATGGTGGCGCCTATGTAGTAATGTCATCCAAGCATCTGCGCGGCGATATTAACTATGCGTGGCCCACTGCGGAAATCGCAGTGATGGGAGCCAAAGGTGCAACAGAAATTATTCACCGTTCAGACCTTAGTGACGCCGATAAAACTGCGACGCATACGAAGGACTACGAAGACCGCTTTGCCAACCCTTTTGTGGCTGCCGAACGTGGGTTCGTTGATGAGGTTATAACTCCTTCTGACACCCGCAAACGCCTGTGCCGAGCATTTGCCGGATTGCGTGGCAAACAAATGCAGATGCCGTGGAAAAAACATGACAATATTCCGCTTTAGTAGGAGGTGTTTTGGCATACATATTGTGTGTGCGTTTTGTACATTATGCGCTTCGTCCGTTTTGGCTGTTAAAGTAATTAAAGAGCCTATTTCTGTGTCGTCAGGCCATAAGCTATCGCTTATCAACTTATTTTTGAAGTGGAGAGTGACACCAGGCGCTTTAGCCTTTTCACGCCCGGTATTGACACCTCGTTCACTTACACGAACTTGGCTTTAGGTTTTCAAATAGTTTGTGATGAACAAGCTATGCCCATGCCGATTACAAATGTGCTTGCGCCTAGACAGATCGTATTATCCATGTCGACTATGGATGCCCCTTTTTTAATGACTATCCCAACGCTTTTTACTTTTTTAAGATTGTTCGACCTGAAAATGGCACCTGTATCTAGAAGGAATTCTGATGTACGAAAAAAATGTAGTGATCCAAAAATTATTCAATCTCATCATTGATGGAGCGGCTTCAAAGGCAGCAAAATCTTTCCCACCTAATAAAAGGCTCAGCACACTTCAAATTGGTGGGTTTTCATGATGGAAAAGCACCGCGGATTTCCAAGCCGCCTTCCGAGTTCAGATTTTCAATTTACAATTCGTCAAGGCGTAAAAAAAGGGCTGCCAGCAAAGTTATTTAAACGCGAGCGTTATGCGGATCGCCGCCCTGCAGATCGCCGTGCGGACGAAGGCTTCATGTGGGCCCTCAAAGAACACTTTGGCGAACAGACTTTTGTACGTGGAAACCTTGACGCGGGCCGGTTGAATTTTGTCTTTGGGCGCGAAGTCATCCCAGCGAGTGATCCCTTTGACCCAGAGAGCTATGATGGATTGCTTAAGCTTGATTTGCGTCGCACCGAACAGTCATTTCCAGAGATTTTCCGGCCAGATTGGGCACCCGGTCAAGATTGATGGGGCATTCGAGGTATCAAATTGGGGTGTGCGACATATGGCCGATAAAAGAACAACTTTTTTGGAAATTGACTCAACCTGCTGCGATTTGGATCATTGCGAACAATAGATCTGTCGGGTTGCATCCGGCTACTTATTTTCAACGCGGTTACATTTTCCTTTGTCACTCTTATCTTTTACTGGTCAAGCCGAGACACTTTCTTTGCAATCTCTTGAGCGCTTTACGCCCTGTGATGAGATTAGTGTTAAAAACGCTTGCGTTGAACGCACAAAACAAGAGCTCCTTGTCGCTTAAAGTTACTCAAAAAAAAGTTAATAACCAGTATTTCACAACTACCTTATTTTCATTTATGCGGCCAAGATGTCGCTTTTGGTCTGTCTCGACAACGATTTTGAGAGTGACCTTGTGGGTGCCCCAACTGGTGAAGTCATTGCAAACGTGCTGGTGGGCGAATCTTGCAATGGTGCTACTGCTTGTGGCGCTGATGGTGCGCTTTTCGATAAAATTACAAACATTTGCCGCTAAGGCAAAATCGTGCATTTTAATAGGCGCGACTAACAACTTTGACTGCTGTTTAAGATACTCTCTTAATGGTGGTTTTACATTTTTTAGGGGCCAAAATGTTTAAGAAAATCCTGATTGCTAATCGTGGCGAAATCGCATGCCGTGTTATTAAGACAGCCCGTAAAATGGGTATCAAGACTGTTGCTGTATTTTCTGATGCGGATCGAAATGCGCTGCACGTCAGAATGGCGGATGAAGCGTATCATATCGGCCCGTCGCCAGCGAACCAGTCTTACATCGTGATTAACAATATCATGAAAGCCGTAAAAGCAACTGGTGCTGAAGCTGTTCATCCAGGTTATGGTTTCTTATCCGAGAATTCCAAATTCGCTGAAGTGTTGGCTGCTGCTGATATTGCTTTTATTGGGCCACCTGTTGGCGCGATTGAAAAGATGGGCGACAAAATTACGTCAAAGAAGATTGCTCAAGACGCAAATGTGTCCACAGTTCCGGGTCATATGGGTTTGATTGAGGATGCAGATGATGCTGTGAGTATTTCCAATCAGGTGGGATATCCGGTAATGATTAAGGCATCAGCGGGTGGTGGTGGCAAGGGAATGCGCATCGCGTGGGATGATAACGGAGCGCGTGAAGGGTTCCAGTCGTCCAAAAATGAAGCCGCAAACTCTTTTGGTGACGATCGAATTTTCATCGAAAAGTTTGTTACTCAGCCTCGCCACATCGAAATTCAAGTGCTGTGTGATACCCACGGTAACGGTATTTATCTGGGTGAGCGGGAATGTTCTATTCAACGTCGCCAGCAAAAGGTTATCGAAGAAGCACCGTCGCCGTTTCTTGACGAGGACACACGTAGGGCAATGGGAGAACAATCTGTCGCACTAGCCCAAGCGGTTGATTACGCTTCTGCTGGCACGGTAGAATTCATTGTTGATGGTGACCGCAATTTTTACTTCCTTGAAATGAATACGCGTTTGCAGGTGGAACACCCTGTGACCGAACTGATTACCGGCGTTGATTTGGTCGAAGAAATGATCCGTGTTGCCTACGGTGAAAAGCTGTCCATGACACAAGACGACGTGAAATTAACTGGTTGGGCGATGGAAAGTAGACTTTACGCTGAGGACCCATATCGTGGTTTTCTGCCCTCTATCGGACGTCTGACTACATACCGTCCACCGTCCGAGGTGGCGGCTGGACCAATGGTTATAAACGGCAAATGGCAAGGTGAAGCGGCGGTTGGTAAGCATGCAGTGCGCAATGATACAGGCGTTTATGATGGTGGCGAAATCAGCATGTATTATGACCCTATGATCGCCAAACTGTGCACATGGGCTCCCACACGAGCTGAAGCGATTGAAGAAATGCGAAACTCGCTTGATAGTTTTGAAATTGAGGGGATTGGCCATAATATCCCATTTCTGAGTGCAGTGTATGATCATGAAAAATTTACGTCTGGCAAGATGACTACAGCTTTCATTGAGGAAGAGTTTCCTGATGGCTTTGACGGGGTCACTTTACCTGATTTAGCGCTTGATCGGATTGGTGCGGCGGCTGTTGCGATGTATCGTGTTTGTGAAATTCGGCGTGCGCAAATCAGTGGGCGGATGGACAATCATGAACGGGTGATAGGTACAGATTGGATCGTTACGCTCAGTAAGCGAACGCTTTCCGTGCAGGTTGAGGCCGACCGGCAGGGGGCAACCGTGACGATTGATAGTTCAATTTTCCGCGTTGAAGGTGACTGGACGCCGGGGCAGTCATTGGCAAAAATGTCGGTGAATGGTGAACCATTGGTGATGAAGGTCGCCTTGATCTCATCTGGTTTTCGCGTCCGGTATCGTGGGGCGGATATTATAGTCCGTGTGCGCACAAAGCGTAAAGCTGAACTGGCGGCTTTGATGCTGGAAAAGCTGCCACCCGACACTTCTAAATTGCTACTTTGTCCAATGCCGGGTTTGATAGTCAAGATTGATGTAAAAGTTGGTGAAGAAGTGCAAGAAGGTCAAATTCTTTGCACGATTGAAGCGATGAAAATGGAAAACAGCTTGCGGGCTGAGAAAAAGTCAATTGTGACCAAGATCAATGCTAAAGCAGGTTTCAACTTAGCAGTGGATGATGTGATCATGGAATTCGAATAACCATTGGGTATTATCCTACATATTGGTGCGCACCACACGGGGTCAACGATGGTCTCGCAATCGGTCACTTCAACAATAGCATTGCATCCAGATTGTGGCGTAGCGCTGTGGGGTTTGCGTTATTTGCGTGAAATCCCAGGTTTTCAGGCCACGACGCAATTAGTTGATAATGACATGTGTTTCGTTGATGAAAAAGCTGTGATCAGACTGGATCATTTGACATCATTTGTCGCGTTTGAGTTTGCAAAGGAACGTGCCCAAGGCCACCACACGCTGATCTTGTTTGTAGAGAATTTTATCGGTGGGATGCGTGATAACTCTGAAACTGGTGAGTTTTATCCTTACGTCATGCATCGGTTGGTCGCTTTTGACAGTCTTTTGCCGGTATCACCCGTGCAGGTGGCTTTGGGAGTGCGCAAGTATAGCGCAGTATGGACGTCCACCTTTGATTATAAGTGGCAATCTGGCCGCGAGGTTTCAGATTCTGAGCGGGCTCACTCGACTTTGTTAAATAAAAGAGGCAGCTGGCCAGAGGTTGCTAATGCAGCCATTACGGCCTGGTCTGGTGTTAGATTTTTAATGTGGCAACAAGAACACAAGGTAGTGAGCGGCAGGCAAATCTGTTTGCAGATCATTGGGCTTAGCGCAGATAAAATCGTAATTGCTTCAGGAATAGTGAACGCGCGCAAATCGACCACCGCGCGTCCTATTGTTTTTTCGAGTAAAGAGCGAAAGACGTTGTCGTACAGTTATAATTACGACTTAAGGCGGATACAGTCCGGCGAGAGTATCCAATGGATTGGGGTGGCCTGAATAATGCTTTATGGAAGTGCTCTGCGGTCATCAACTTCTTGTTCTCGAAGCGGCATTTTGTCGATGGTCCGACTAATTTCACGCACGCTCCACGGTTCTGGTTTGCGCAATTCAACCTCACCATCTTTGCCCATTATCACCAACATGAACCCGCGTGGCCGTAGTTGCACCCGTAAATCGCTCCGAGCAGCGGGGTCGGTGTCTGTCAGAATGATCACATCCCTTTCTGCTAGTTCATCTGACCGTGCAGAAAGCAGTTCAATTTGTTGGCTGAATCGTGGGTCATTGGGGCTGTCGGCAAAGACGACAACAGGACGCGCCAACCAAATAAAATCATCTATATTTACAGAAGTCGCATCAAAGGCGGTTGATCTGTTATTGTCCCACATGACAGGGGCAGATGATATGACGGTCTCTTGTGCGACTGCAGTGTTAGCTGCCAAACCCCAAGAAATTAAAGCTAAAATTCGGAACATAGTACTCCCTTTCCTTTCTGATATAGGTGAGGAAACCCGAAAGGCTAAGAGCAATTCGTTATTGATCCGTAACAAATTTGGCATGACCTTAAGCAGTGCGCGATCTGTGCATAGCGATCTTAACTGGCTCAGGGATGAATTTGTATTACTGATTGCTGGTCATACAAGGCTTATCCGTAGTGTTATTAGATACAGTAGCGGACTGGCCAGCACTCGCAATGCGTCCTAAATTAATTAATGAAACACGCACTTCGTCCCCGACGCAGTGAATTTGAGAGGATGAACTTATGGGATCGAAAAAAGAGTGGGCCGAGCGGGCGCAAGGCGAACTTCGTGGTAAGTTACTGGATGATTTGACTTGGAAAACTATCGAAGGGATTGATGTCCAACCTGTTTACGGTGCGGATGATCTAGTGGGCCTTGATCACCTTGAATCGCTTCCTGGCGAAGCACCATATACACGTGGCGTAAAAACAACGATGTACGCGGGCCGCCCGTGGACCATCCGTCAGTATGCGGGCTTTTCCACGGCTCAGGAAAGCAACGCATTTTACCGCAAAGCGCTAGCTGCGGGTCAGCAGGGTATTTCAGTGGCATTCGATCTTGCAACGCACCGTGGCTATGACAGTGACCATCCGCGGGTGGTTGGTGATGTTGGAAAGGCTGGCGTTGCGATTGATTCAGTTGAAGACATGAAAGTGCTTTTTGATGGAATCCCACTGGACAAGGTCAGTGTGTCGATGACGATGAATGGTGCTGTAATCCCCATTTTGGCAAGTTTTATAGTTGCTGGTGAAGAACAGGGGCATGATAGATCCGTGCTGTCGGGCACCATACAGAACGACATTTTAAAGGAGTTCATGGTGCGAAATACTTACGTGTACCCGCCTGAACCATCTATGCAGTTGGTGGCGGATATCATAGAATTTACAGCTGAAGAGATGCCAAAGTTCAATTCGATTTCGATCAGCGGTTACCACATGCAAGAAGCGGGTGCCAATTTGGTACAGGAACTTGCATTCACGCTTGCCGATGGCCGCGAATATGTGCGAACGGCAATTGAGCGTGGCATGGATGTCGACAAGTTCGCACCGCGCCTATCGTTTTTCTTTGCTATTGGGATGAACTTCTTTATGGAGGCCGCGAAACTGCGCGCTGCGCGTCTGTTGTGGTCCCGCATCATGGCAGAATTCAAACCAAAATCTGAAAAATCGTCAATGTTGCGTACGC
The DNA here is from genome assembly GCA_047635635.1 of Octadecabacter sp. Taxonomy (GTDB): domain Bacteria; phylum Pseudomonadota; class Alphaproteobacteria; order Rhodobacterales; family Rhodobacteraceae; genus Octadecabacter. Next base: position 21,519 of record JBLILC010000012.1, read on the forward strand.
ACTGTCAGACGTCTGGCGTCAGCTTGCAGGAACAAGATCCCTACAACAACGTCGTTCGAACTGCTTATGAAGCGATGGCAGCCGTATTGGGTGGCACGCAGTCGTTACATACCAATGCCTTGGACGAAGCGATGTCACTACCGACTGAATTTGCAGCCCGTATTGCGCGGAATACTCAATTAATTTTGCAAGAAGAAACTGGTGTCACTAATGTAGTTGATCCATTGGCGGGGTCGTATTACGTAGAAAAGCTAACTGCGGATTTGGCTGACGCCGCGTGGAAAATTATTCAAGAAGTCGAAGACATGGGCGGGATGACCAAAGCTGTGGCATCTGGTATGCCAAAGCTGCGGATCGAAGAATCTGCTGCTAAGCGTCAAGCAATGATTGACCGTGGCCAAGAAGTTATCGTCGGCGTGAACAAGTACCGATTGGATAAAGAAGACCCAATTGACATCATGGACATCGACAATGACGCAGTGAGGATTGGCCAAGTTGAAGGCCTGAAGAAGCTGCGCAAGACCCGCGATCAAGTAGCCTGCGATGCTTCATTAATTGAAATTGAACGTCGCGCAAGAGATGGTGGAAACCTATTAGAAGCCGCGATTGACGCAGCTCGTCTCCGAGCATCTGTTGGTGAAATTAGTATGGCTATGGAAAAGGTGTTCGGACGTCACCGTGCGGAAGTGAAAACATTGGCGGGCGTTTATGGTGCTGCCTACGAAGGAGATGAAGGTTTTGCCGCTATCCAGAAAGACATCGAAGTCTTCGCTGAGGCTGAAGGGCGCCGACCACGCATATTAGTTGTTAAAATGGGCCAAGACGGACATGATCGTGGTGCCAAAGTCATCGCGACAGCCTTTGCTGACATAGGGTTTGATGTTGACGTTGGACCTTTATTTCAAACGCCAGAAGAAGCAGCGCAAGATGCCGTGGACAACGATGTGCATGTGATCGGTATTTCGTCACAGGCCGCAGGCCATAAGACACTGGCCCCCAAGTTGATTGAAGCTCTGAAAGTTGCTGATGCTGAGGATATCTTAGTCATTTGTGGGGGTGTGATCCCGCAGCAAGACTATGATTTTTTGATGAATGCTGGCGTTAAGGCAATTTTTGGACCCGGCACAAACATTCCAGATGCAGCAAGTGATATTCTGCGTTTGATCCGCGCCACACGAAAGGGATAAGGCGTGCGGCTTGATCATCTTGCAATCGCGGCTGAGACTCTTGAAGAAGGGCTATCTTGGGTTGAGGAACGTCTTGGTGTGTCGTTTCAGATGGGAGGCAAGCATAGCAGATATGGTACGCATAACCGGCTGTTGGGGTTGGCGGATGGTCTTTATCTTGAGGTTATTGCCGTAGACCCTGACGCCACCTGTGATGGTGCGCGTTGGTTTGGACTGGATACGTTTGCGGGCCCACCAAGATTGGTTAACTGGATTTGTGAACCAATGGGTTTTGACGATTTTATGTTTTACGGAATGCGGAAGGTTACGATGGAGCGCGGTGATCTACGTTGGGATATTGGAGTTCCTTTAGATGGTAGCTTGCCCATGGAGGGCGGCTTTCCAACAATTTTGCATTGGAACACTGATACGCCGCCCGGTCGCAGTCTTGCACTATCTGGCTGCGCGCTTAGTTCTCTAATAATTGCCCATCCTAAGGCAGACGACATTAAACGCACGCTGGCTGGCCATCTAACTGATCCGCGTGTGCGGTTTGAAGTCGCACCAAATATTTTGCTGAGTGCTGAGTTCGAAACACCGGGTGGCGTGGTTAAGTTGTAATTGTTCGCATTGCTAAATTGATGGATGCTACACTTACTCCGGCGATCTGAAACCTGAAGATTTTACAAAATATAGTGATCACTACTTCTGTCTTTTTAAATCAGCTAAAGACTTTGCAGGAATAATTGCGCAATACCCTCATTTTTTAGTGCTTGAAAACGAGGGGGAATTCGTAGGTTTTTACAGCTAAAAGCAGTTTTATTGTAAAAGCGCTATAACACTAGAAGGGAACACGCCATTACCTTTAGGCCAGAGGCGTCTGAGCAAGGCTTGGGGTGAGCGATGTTTCAGGTGCATTGACCATGCCTGACCGGTGGCTGTCCGCACGCCTTGTGCGGATGTCAGTGGAAAGAACTTGGCAAGCGTAACGTTTCACAAAATCACTATTTTGAGAAGGTTGCGGTGCTGCGAGATTTAGTTTTGAAGCCTGATCGTTAATAGTTACTTGTCTGGGTGCAAAAACGGCTCTGACATCTATCATACAATTGGTTAAAGTGTCTTATGTCGATTTGGACCCGAATAACCGATGCGCTATCAGCGCTTACAGCTGGCGAAAGTCTGTCGGATGTTTTTGCGAACCTTCGCACGCCCCCTGAGCGTTCTGTAGCTTTTGCGATTGCTGTAATTGCACTGGGTGCTAAAATGGCGAAAGCGGACGGACAAGTGACCCGTGATGAGGTTGCGGCCTTTCGGGAAGTGTTCACAATTCCCAAAGGTGAGGAAAAAAATGCAGGTCGCTTGTTCAATCTCGCGCGCACGGACGTTGCAGGATTTGAAGATTATGCTCGTAAAATCAAAATGATGTATGGGGATGACCGCACAGCACCTTTGTGTGATTTGATGGAAGGGCTATTTCATATCGCCCTTGCAGATGGTTATTATCATCCAAATGAGGACGCTTTTTTGACCCGTGTGGCGCAGATATTTGGTCTGCCAGATGCACAGTTTAAGCGGTTGCGGGCACAATTCGTACCAGATGCGCAGCGCGATCCATTCGATGTTTTGGGCGTCAGTCCTGACATGACAATATCGCAGATGCGCAAAATTTGGCGGCAGCTGGTGCGCGATACCCACCCGGATCGTATGATTGCGCGTGGAGTACCGCAAGAAGCGATAAAAATGGCTGAAAAGAGGATGGTTGCGATCAACCGTGCTTGGGACGAGATTAACGAACGTAACCTTGCATGAAAATTGCTACCTATAATGTTGAATAATTTTCAAATCTTTTCGACAAATTAGAGAAATTATACTATGAAGATTACACGTCGCACCGCTGGGGTATAATGCGAGCACAGCAAATAATGGTATTGGGCGCTGTTTTGCAGCAATGGACGAGGACGGCATTAGGGTTATTGAAAAGCCTGACAGCAATACTTAACGCGATGGTACTGCTGCACTTGATTGTTTTGCTTTGCAGTCCGGCATTAGGGCACGCAGATCAGTTATTGGTCACGTGAATAATACGTAATAGGAAACTCTGTTTCTTTATGATCCTGACGTATTGAAAGTGTGCCTTGATCCGCGTACTGATAATTTTCCAAACTTTGACGGCACTTTCCAGATTGATCTTGGGGGTGGATGTGCAAGCTGATAAGGTCCAGTAGTCCAAACCGTCGCTAGTACTTGAGGTGATGCACGCTTCTGGCACGGAATTCCGACCGATTGGCGTGCATGCCAAATTCAAAGCACCGCATTGAGCAAAGACTGATGCCAAGGTCTTGCCCACGTCAATAGCAAATCGGCGTGAGCAATTAGTACAGTGTATTTGGTTGCGCTGGCGGGTTGAGTAGCACCTGCTGGCAGGAAATAATCTAATCGTCTTAGGCGGCTTTAACGACGGCCTGGGCTTGGATGAATATGAGGAATTATTTGGGAGGTCTGGAGTCGAAACTGGGCTGGGCGGGGTTAAAGGTGAGCAGCTTTTCGATCTGCATGCATGTATTGCACTATCCGAGTTGATTGGTGCTGTATCGGTGATGGCGAGTTTCTGTGTTAGGTCCGATAGACAATTTTTATAAGCTCTTTTTGATTATTTCATGATGTCGTAAAAGGTGCGTGCCATGGACGCTAAATGGTCGACCATTCACTCGTTTGATTAACCCTATTTGCTTTACCGATAAAGAACTCTGTGGTGCCTTGTTGACGGCGTCGGATCATTTCTCTGTGGTATTAAACATTCCGTGTTAAGTTTATAAATCAGTCTGTTCACACTATTTTTAGATTATAAATTATAAATTAATTCACCTTTGCTGAGTGTACTATCCTCTATTTTCCCGAGAAGTGGGTGTGAATGACAAGGGGTTTTCAATTATAGAAGAAGAGTTGAAGCTGCTGTTTTCCGGCATCATTGGAGAAATGAAACTTATCCATTAATAGATTTTTCTGCGTTGGTTGAAGAACTGAAAATTGTATTGGAAATGCTATTATCAAATATCAGCCTTGATAATAAAATTAATCCAAACTATTGATTTTATTAGCTATTAACAATGAGCTGCAATATTTTAAAAAGGTTACATTTTTACTCATGGCAGTTCCTTAGGGTTCAAGTATAGCCATCTAAAAGAAGACGTTTAAATCACTGTATTTTAGTTCGTTTTGGTGCGCCGAGCACCTTTGCATCGCACAGTGACTTCAGCGCCAAGTGTTGCTGCGAGAGAATCCAAGCGCGCGCGTGCTACTTCGCCAAAAAGGGGAGATGCGGCCTCTTTCAGGGTGAGTTCAAGTTGGCCTGACTTGGCTGAATATTTCAGGGCTCCTGGCTGTTCGTCAGCCTTTATCCATAACATGGCACCTAACCGCATGGCTTTGCCTAAGACTTCGGCGCTGCGCTGATCATCCTGTGCTAGCAGGCTGAATACTGGTTCAAACCGCGAACCGTCACGCTTATTGGTGTAGCGATGCAGCAATGCGATCCCAAGAAATACGCGCTCAGAATGTTTCAAGCCGCCAAGGTTGGCACGAGTTGCGTTATCAAAGACTACCTCATGGCGGTAATCAGGGTGGGCGCGCCAACTGACGTCATGCAGCAGGCAAGCGGCGCGGATGATGCGCTTACGCTGTGCACTTGCGCGGCCAAACAACGGTAACACAAAATAATAAAGTGTGCGCCCAAAACCTGGTAGACGGGCATCTTTAGATTCTGCAAATCGGCAGGCTTCAATCAGTGGATCACGTTCGCGAAGCTCAGCAGGCATTTGTTCATAAAGCATGCCTTCACGGATGCCGTAACTGGAAACTGCGATATCTTTGGGTTTGAATCTTGCCACAACGTCACGCAGGACATGGATCGCATAGGGGACCAGTGACATGCGACTGTCTGATATGTGGCAGCGCGTGCGCAGATCTTGTAGATCACTTTGTTCTATGTATTTTAATGTCTTAGAAACACGTCCGGGCGTCATTCTATATTCATGTAGCACCGTTAGTGGATAGCCGCGGCGTTCCATGTCGATTCTAGCAATGGCTCGCCATGACCCACCAACAAGAAATAACCGTTTGCCAGTTTCTTTACCCATTTTAGCGAATAAATCGGCAACAGTGTCTTTAATAAAGGTGCGTCGCTTCTTTTTGCTGGTCATCTCACGCAGTTTAAGAGGGCCAAGGCCTGACGTCACACGTCGGCCGACGCGGCCTTCGGATAGGTCAGCCAATTCCATCGATGATCCACCTATGTCACAGACCATACCATAGCTACCGGGCCAGCCGAGCAGCACCCCTTGGGCTGACAATCGTGCTTCTTCTTGCCCGTCGATAACCCAAATTTTCAATCCTGTTTCGCGCAAAACTTCCGCGCGAAACTCTGGTCCATCATCGGCTTCGCGCACTGCGGCGGTTGCAACTGCAGTCAGTGGTCCGATATTGAGCCCCTTGGCTAGCGCGACAAATCGGCGAATGGCGGACAAAGCGCGTACGCGACCTTCGGGGTTCAAACAGCCCGTTTCGGCCATGCCCGCGCCAAGTCCTGCCATAATTTTTTCGTTGTAAAAATATGCAGGACTGCGCGCCGCTCCGTCAAAAATTACTAATCGGACTGAATTCGAACCAACGTCTATCACGCCGACCCGGGATAGCGCGCGCGCTTTGGGATCGTCAAAAATCGGCCTTCCAAACGGATCCCATTCAGACTGATCGTTGGTATTTTTGCCTGCGTCCATGCTGGTCTCCCATCCACATTCTCGATCATGGCCAGTGACCAAAGTCGAGTCAATCAGGCGTCTGTTAACCTTCTGTGTGTGTTAGCTGTGGCACGTCGGACGCACCCGCAGACCCCCGCCCTGACAGGGATGGGTTCTCCATGAAAAAGCGATGGCAATTAAACGCAAATGTACCAATTTCAACACCTGCGCGTTTGAAGCTGCCGTCTGGTCCCATGATCCAGCTTTGTGCTACATCTGCTAGGTTTGCGGCCATGATTTGGCTGACAATCTGAGCTTTGACAGTATTGTTTTTGATTTCAACAAGTGTTTCTACACGACGGTTCAAATTCCGGCTCATCCAATCAGCAGACGAAATGAAGACGCGGGATTTTTTGGCAGGTAATCCGTAGCCATTGCCGAAACACACGATCCGTGAATGCTCGAGGAACCGGCCAACAATTGATTTAACACGGATATTTTCGCTTAGACCTTTGATACCGGGGCGTAGCCCGCAAATGCCGCGTACAATAAGGCTAATTTTCACACCTGCTTGTGAAGCTGCATAAAGCGCGTCGATCACGTCGGGTTCAACTAGGCTGTTCATTTTGGCCCAAATAGTAGCTGGCTTTCCGGCTGCTGCGTACGCCGCCTCAGCTGCAATCATATCAAGCAGTTCTTTCTTTAAGGTCAACGGTGAAATTGATAAGTTTTCAAGGTTCTCTGGCTGCACGTAGCCAGACAGGTAGTTAAACACTTTGGTTGCGTCACGTCCAAGAGCTGCGTCACAGGTGAAGAACGATAAATCAGTATAAATGCGGGCCGTAATCGGATGGTAATTGCCAGTTCCGTAATGGGTGTAGGTGACTAGATTGTCACCCTCTCGTCGCACCACAGTGGAAATTTTTGCGTGTGTTTTTAAATCCATAAATCCGTAAACTACATGCGCACCAGCGCGTTCCAGGCGGCGTGACTGGCGAATGTTAGCTGCTTCGTCAAAGCGTGCTTTGAGCTCAACAAGCGCGGTCACAGATTTGCCGTCTTCTGCCGCTTCGCACAGGGCTTCAACGATTGGGGACTTTTTTGATGTGCGGTACAATGTTTGTTTGATTGCGACCACATCAGGATCACGCGCCGCCTGTTTGAGGTACCGCACAACCATATCAAATGTCTCATAGGGATGATGCAGTAGCATATCTTTTTGGCGAATTGCCGCAAACATATCGCCATCGTGGTCTTGCACACGTTCGGGAACCCGTGGCGTGAAGGGTGGCCATAACAGGTCAGGACGGGCATCTATGACAAGTTCATTGATGTCGGCCATTCCTATGACACCATCAATTTCAACGACCTCGTCTTCGGTCACGTGCAGTTCATGCATAATCAGACTGCGCAATCCTTTGGGTGCGTTTGCAGACATGCGCATACTGACAACTTCGCCGCGACGGCGCCGTTTTAAGGCGACCTCAAATTCGCGCACAAGGTCTTCAGCTTCGTCTTCGACTTCAAGGTCGCTGTCTCGTAACAAGCGAAAGGAGCAGGATCCATTGACTTTGTAGCCTGGAAATAGCCCACCAAGATTGTCCATGAGCAGTTCTTCGAGTGGGAGGAAACGGTGACCATTTTCAGATGGGCACGTGATATAACGATCGATTTGAGCTGGTATGGGAAGTAAGGCCCGGAGCGCTCGTTTGTCTTTTTTGCGTTCCAGTTCTAGCGCCAGTGCGAAGCCTTCGTTAGGTAGAAATGGAAAGGGGTGTGCGGGGTCGATGGCGAGTGGTGACAAAACTGGGAAAACTTGGCGAAAAAAAACATCTTTAAGAAAGATACGGTCCTCATCTGATAAATCATCACGTGTCAGAATCGTGATGTTTTCACGCTCCATTTCTTGCTGCAGGTCAATGAAAACTCGTTGCTGGTTTGCGAGTAGGCTGCGGGTGTTCTGGTCAATGAGGATCAATTGCTCGGCGGGGGTCAAGCCGTCCATCGACGGTGTTATGTTGCCCACTTGGGCCAGTTCGCGCAGTCCAGCAACGCGGACAGTGTAAAACTCATCTAAATTAGTAGCGGATATGGACAGAAATCGGACTCGTTCCAACAGCGGCACACGTGTATTTTCTGCTTCTTCCAGCACGCGCCAATTAAACCCCAACCAACTGAGTTCGCGATTAAAGAACCTTGCGGAACCAGTCATGTCACCGTCCACCATTTGTGCTTCGGTAAAATCGGCTTTTAGAAAATCTGCCTGTGTCATTAGTGCCCTATACTATTGAATTACGTCAATAAAATTACACTATCCCTCATCAGGGTGCATGCTGTCCAGTACTGCGCACACAAAAGGACGTGTCAATGGTTTTGATTTGGCCAACGCCTGATGGTCCAAGGTTTCGACGACATTGCGTACAGCGTCGAATGAACGTGGCAAGTGCTTGATCAAAAAAGCCATTGCATTCGGTGTTGGCGCGAGTTGGCGATCCGCAAAGTGTTTCAGTAATACCGCCGTCAGCAGCGGATCATCGGGGTTTTCGATCTTAGCGGATGTGATCGTCGACAAGCGGCTGGCCAAATCAGGTAGGATGATGTCCCAGCGTGCAGGTGGCAATCGGGAAGTAAGCAAAAGGGTAAAACCATCACGAGAAAAGGCATTGTAAACATGAAATAGCCATTCTTCGCCCTCTTCGCGCAGCGCGTCTCCATCTTCAAGAATAACATTTCCGTCTGGCAAACCTGTGTCAGCGCGGATGTCTTTAGCGTTCATGATGGTTGTGGCTGTTTGGGCGGCAAACACTCGAGCCAGGTGGGTTTTGCCCGATCCTGCGGGCCCGATCAGGGCAAGTTTGTTTCCGGGCCAAGACAGTGGTGCTTGTATCATTGCATAGGCCAACACGTTTGCGTCAGACACAAAAAAATCAGCCACACCAAGCCGCACATTCGTTGGTAGATCAAAGGCCAGCTGGCTTGCCATGTTAGCCACTCTTCCTGGTATGGCCTTTGTACAATTGCCCTGATTTGTATTCCGCGATCAGAAACCTTGTGACTACACCGATAACAGCAGCAACTGGAACGGCAACTAACATACCCACGAAACCAAGTAAGTTACCAAAGATCGACAAGGCAAAAATCAACCATACAGGGTGCAACCCAACGGAATTCCCCACAAGTTTTGGGGTAAGGATGTTGCCTTCAAAAAATTGCCCAAATCCAAATATACCTGCAACTATGCTTATGCGCAGCCAGTTTATGCCTTGCTGCGTAGTTTCACTATCAATCATAACATCGCTTCCCCACCACTGAAATAGGGCAAGGCCAATTGCCAATAAACCGCCTACCAATGCGCCGATGTATGGAATGAACGAAATCAGCCCAGCTATAAACCCAACAATCAGTCCAAAATTCAGCCCCGCGATTATTAAGGCTAAGGCGTAATATGTTCCTAAAATCAGACAGACTGTGCCTTGGCCACGAATGAAAGAAGCCAATGTGCGATCAATCTGGCAGGCAAGATCACGCACGGTTTCCTGGTGGTCTCGGGGCAACAGATTGTCGACTTGTGCCACCATGCTGTCCCAATCCATTAGCATGTAAAACGTTACAACAGGCACAATGATTAGCAAGACAACTACATTGATGATCCCCTGTGCTGAGTTAAGCAAAGCCGTCACAAGATCGCCACCCCGTGACTGGACTGCATTGCCCAGTGCCGTCATTTGATCGAGCATAAACGTCTCGTCCAAGTCCAAATGAGGGAATCGGCCTGACAACCATTCTTTCAGACTCGTCCAAGTTTGTGGTAAGTCTTGGATGATCACACCAATCGTGGTAATCAACTGACCCAATTGCCCAATCAGCGTTGGAAGAACAAGCAAGAACAGCAATAAAAAAGTCAAAATACCAGACAGCGTTATGACTACAGTGGCCATTACTCGGCTCAATCCCCAAGTTTGCAAACGATCTGCGATTGGATCCAGAAAATAAGCAATCACACTGCCCAAGATGAATGGGGTCAGCACATTGCCTAAAGCCCAGAGTAGAAAGATGAAGATTGCGGCTGTAATGCCCCAATATTGATATTGTTTTTGTGATGGTAGGGCCATGATATCTCTTTCACGTTTACACTATCTATTTGGCGTAGCCTTACTGTGTTTGCAACAAAAAGGCCTCATGCGTGTTTTTACTGGCCCCCAATCGCGCTGTATCGAGGTATAAGTGTGGCATTGTTCATGAAGCTAGCGTGAGGGATAAAGGTTTGCCTAAATGAGTTTAATGTCAAGTGGGATGCTTGCCGAGCTGCAAGACTTTATCGATCAAATGGATCACTGCCTTACAGGCTTTGATGTTTGGGATAGTGATGGCTACCTCTAGTAAGCTACAAATGCGATTGTGACACTGCCATCTGCTGACTTGATGCAAATACTCTTCGTATCACTAATCTGTTCGAGGTATTAGGAGCCTGTCCGTAAATCATAGGCTTTACCGATATAATCAACAACTTGATAAAAATAGATATCTGTTAACTGGTCTCTGTTTTCTGCCAACTACATTATTTTATGAAACCTTTTTTTTAATGGTGGAATTGACGGGCGCGTAGACGGTAAATGCAACATGGTCTGCAAATGAATTAGGTATGCATGCCGTTGTTCTGCAGCGACAAGTATCGTGAGCGGTTCATTGCTTGCGACTATTTCTGTTACGGACTACGGCAGAGGCCGTCCTTCTCAAAGTTGCAAAGGTGGTCTTTGCGATCAGTGTTTTGAAGGTGCAATACAAATAGCTTTTTTTATTGTGATGTGCTGATGGAAGCGATGGTTTTGCGAATTTGATCCCATCTCTAACAGCCCTGTGATAAATAAAAATATTTGCACAAATATCGAACGTTACGCGTGCGCCTTGCCCTCGTGCGGGTGTCTGCTAGACATCCTGTAACCCTATTTGAAAGTGATCCCCATGCGCCTGAGCCGCTATTTTCTGCCAGTCCTCAAAGAACCGCCCCGCGATGCCACAATAGTTAGTCACCAATACATGCTGCGTGCGGGGATGATTAAACAATCGAGCGCGGGAATCTATTCATGGCTTCCGCTGGGCTTTAAGGTTCTTAAACGCATCGAACAGATCGTACACGAAGAACAGGAACGCGCAGGTCACATCGCGATCCAGATGCCGACGATCCAATCAGCAGACCTCTGGCGCGAGAGTGGGCGATATGAGGCCTACGGTGATGAAATGCTGCGTATTAAGGACCGTAATGGGAATGATTTGCTGTTTACGCCTACGGCTGAAGAATTGGTAACTGATATTTTCCGCAGTCACGTGGCGAGCTACAAATCGCTGCCAATGACGCTCTATCAGATTCAATGGAAGTTTCGTGATGAACGTCGTCCGCGTTTTGGCGTTATGCGGGGGCGTGAATTTTATATGAAAGATGGCTACACATTTGATTTGACCAAAGAAGCTGCTGTTCACGCCTATAATCGCCACCTCGTAAGTTATTTGCGCACCTATGAACGAATGGGCCTTCAGGCGATCCCGATGCGCGCAGATTCTGGGCCAATCGGTGGCGATGATACACATGAATTCTTGGTGTTGGCTGACACGGGGGAATCCGAGGTTTTCTACGATGCCGCTGTGACTGATTTGTCATTCGGGAGTCGTGAAATTGATTATGACAATGTGGCGCAATGTGCTGATGTGATGGAAGAATTTACTTCAAAATATGCACGCACAGATGAAACTCACGATGCCGCTTTGTTTGACGCCGTCCCAGCAGATCGTCAGCGCACTGCGCGCGGCATTGAAGTTGGTCAAATCTTTTACTTTGGCACTAAATATTCAAATGCTATGGGAGCGACTGTGCAGGGGCCTGACGGCAAGCCCACACTTGTTCACATGGGATCGCACGGCATTGGTGTGTCGCGATTGCTTGGCGCAATCATTGAGGCCAGCCATGATGAAAAGGGCATTATCTGGCCCGAAGGTGTCACGCCGTTTCACGTTGGTATCATCAACCTGAAACAGGGTGACGCAGACGCGAACGCTGCCTGTCAGTTACTCTATGATTCTGTTACGGCCTTAGGCCTAGAGGCACTTTATGATGACCGCGATGAGCGCGCGGGATCAAAGTTTGGCACGATGGATATGATCGGCCTTCCATGGCGCATAACTGTCGGCCCGCGTGGGTTAAAAAACGGTGTTGTAGAAGTCACTTCTCGCAAAACGGGTGAGAACGAAGAAATGACGCCAGAACAGGCGATTGCTAAGATCGGCGAAATTTACAAGGCCCACGGTTTAGGCAACGGCTAATAAAAAAATAAAAGGTAGTGCAATGTCAGGCAAAACAGCCCCATTTTCTTATTTTGAATGGATGATTGCGTGGCGTTTTATTCGTGCCAAACGCGCAGAAGGTGGCGTCAGTATTATGACCTGGATTTCGCTGATTGGCGTGACGCTGGCGGTATTTGCCTTGATCGCTGTGTTGGCGGTCAGAAGTGGCTTTCGCGCAGATTTCGTTGATACAATTGTTGGGGCCAACGCGCATCTGACAGTTCGCGAGAATTTTATGGAAACTGTAAAGGTGACGCAGGGTGACCAATCGGTTGATGTCACCCGTCGTGTGGATACGATTGCTAACGGTGACGCACTTGCCGCGCAGTTGGGCAAAATTGATGGCGTTACACGCGCTGCTCCGATTGTACGTGGCGAAGGTCTTGCGACAGTGGGTGCCCAAAGCAGTTTTGTGCAAGTCTATGGCATCACGCCCGAGCACCTTCGCGACATCCCACTGGTGTTTAACCCGCAACGTTCATCTGGCTCAATCAATGATTTTGCTAACGGTGCCGCGCTGGGCTCAGGGGTTGCGAATAACCTCGGTGTGAGAATCGGGGACCGTATTAATCTGTTGTCAGCCGAAGGGGTTAACACGGCAGCAGGTCGCAGCCCGCGCCGCAATACATTTGATGTCGTCTATATTTTTCAAACCGGACGTTACATTACCGATATTAGCCGAGTGTATCTACCGCTTGAACAGGCACAGACGTTCTACAACCGTGATGGGGTCCATGATGAGATCGAAATTTATGTCGAAGATCCTGATCGTGTTGAGGACTGGATCAGTCTCTTGTACGGTGAACTTGAGCCAACGGCATTTTTATACAGCTGGAAAGACAACGAAGGGGCTTATTTACGTGCGCTGACAGTTGAGGATAATGTAATGTTTATCATTATGGCTATTCTTGTGCTGATTGCATCAATGAATATTATTAGTGGCTTAATTATGTTGGTAAAAAACAAAGGGCAGGATATTGGGATTTTACGCACAATGGGTCTTACACAAGGGTCGATCTTGCGAATTTTCTTCATCTGTGGAGCGGGTCTGGGGACGGTAGGCACAATTCTTGGAGTGGTACTGGGGTGTTTATTCGTGATCTACATAGATCAGATTTTTGCGCTGGTGAATTACATATCTGGTGGTGGTGTCTGGGATCCGTCAATTCGCGGTATCTATACCATTCCGGCGAAACTGGAACTCGTAGATGTGCTTAAGGCTGTGGTTTTGTCCTTGTCGCTGAGTTGGATTGTTACGATACTTCCCGCACGGCGTGCAGCGAGGATGAACCCAGTCGAGGCGTTGCGTTATGAATGATGTAACGCTAAAATTAGACAGTTTAACTAAATCTTACAATATGGGCAAACCTAACGAAGTACTGGTGTTGCAAGGTGTTTCGTTGAAGGTCTCCAAAGGGGAGGTCGTTGCCCTCGTTGCACCATCCGGTGCTGGCAAATCTACGCTTCTGCATATCGCAGGATTGTTGGATGCGCCTAACGAAGGTAATGTTACGATTGGTGGCGAAGATATGACTAAGATAGGGGATCGAAAACGCACGGCGGTGCGGCGTAACGATGTAGGGTTTATCTATCAATTTCATCACTTGCTGCCCGAGTTTAGTGCCCTGGAAAACATAGTGCTGCCTCAACTTGCGAACGGTATTGCACAAAGTTTGGCCGAAGAGCATGCGGTGGAATTACTAACTCGTGTTGGAGTAGAAGCTCGCGCTGATCATCGCCCCGCTGCATTGTCGGGAGGTGAACAACAGCGGGTAGCGTTTTGTCGGGCTTTGGCGAATAATCCTAAATTGCTTTTGGCAGATGAACCCACGGGCAATCTTGATCCTGGCACCTCTGAGCGTGTCTTCGGTGTCTTGATGGAACTGGTGCGATCTTCAGGTCTTTCTGCTTTAATCGCGACGCATAATTTGGAATTGGCGGCACGTATGGATCGCATTGTAAGGCTGGAAGCAGGGTTTATTGTATGAAGATTCTTGTTTCCGAAATTGAAGATGTAGCAAAGGCTGCCATGGTCGCGCACGGTGCACACGCTTGGCAAGCGGGCGAGGTCGCAAAGGCTGTAGCGCGAGCAGAAGCGTTTGGTAATGTCATTTGTGGTCTATATTACCTTGAAAGTTATTGTACTCAGTTGAAGTCTGGTCGTGTTGATGGACAGGTCGATCCGATAATCACACGACCCAAAAGGGGCCAAGTGATTGCTGATGCGCGGTTCGGATTTTCTCAACCCGCGTTCAGCCGTGGCTTAGAGCAAGCTGTACAAGCAGCCCGGGAAAACGGCACTGCGACGCTTGCTGTGGCCCATGCGCATACTTGCACTTCACTGGGATTTTTTACTGAACAAATCTCGGCTGCTGGGTTGATTGGGATTGGGTTTACCAATGCGTCGTCAGTCGTGGCCCCCCCAAACGGTAAATTAGCGGTGATTGGCACCAATCCAATTTCTATGTCAATTCCGAACGGTGGGATGCATTGGGATTTCTCAACGTCAGCGGTAGCTTTGGGCAAAATTACAATGGCCAAAGCCGCGGGTGAAAAGATACCGCTTGGCTGGGCTGTGAACGAAGATGGTAAACCCACAACTGACCCAGGCGCAGCGCTTAAGGGTGCATTGGTTAGTGCTGGTGGCTATAAAGGTTGGGGCTTCGGTCTAATGGCTGAAGTTTTAGCCGCGGGTATGACGGGGTCTGTAAACTCTTTGGATGTCACTGGTTTGAAGCTTCCCAACGGCAAACCGCATGACCTTGGGCAGTTTTACATTATGATCGAACCAGGTGCGGATTTTGGCTCACGGCTGTCACGTATTGCGCAAGCGATTGCAGAACAGGATGGCACGCGTATTCCTGGTCAGAATCGCCAGCCAATGACAGAAATAAACGTGCCAGACACTCTATGGTCGGCATCACGTGCCCTCGCTGCCGGCTGACAAAGGTTGGGTAGTGTAACCTTTAATTGAGATTGCTAATTTCTTAGGGATATCGTGAGGCTAAAGAAATGAAAAGGCGTACCTCATGCGAATTCTACCCCTTGCTTTCCTGCTTTTTCTTACTTCGTCACCTGTTTTGTCTGGCTTGATTTCATTTGGTGGCAGCTGGAGTGAACAGAAGCTGCAACTGTTCAGTTCAAACGATTATTCATTTAATGGAGGCTCTCTCAATATTGTGTCGAAAGGTACAGTTTCACTTGCTTGGACTCGCACGGTTTCTGATGATTGGGGTGCACGAGCTGCGTCTTGGAATTGGGCTGTCGATCAATCTGTTCCTGCAACTGACCTGAGGCTTAAGGGGGGTGATGATCGTAATATTTCTATATATTTCGTGTTCTTGCCAGAAGCTGACGCCGTCAATATGGGTGATGCTAACATCCGCCAGTTAAACGAAAATCCTAACGTCCGTATCCTGCAGTACGTCTGGGGCGGCAACCACGCGCGAGGTGACGTGCAACAGTCGCCCTACGCACCAGGTCAGGGTGCAAACGTGATTTTACGCCAAGCTGGAACTGGTACTAATACCGAAAATGTCGATTTCGCTCGTGATTTTGCTAAAGCCTTTGGGAGTACGCCCGGTGCATTAGTCGGAATAGCTGTGTCTGCGGACAGTGACGACACAGACTCAACAATTCGTGCATCGGTTTCTAATTTGACTTTACGCTAATTTAAGGATGTGAACGCCGAATTAGCTCTCCGTTCACAAACTCTAATGAGACAGTTATTTTCATAGATACTAAGCCCTTTCACAAGCCTTGGCGTTTGTGTTGCATGTGAGGCCAACATTAAGGCTGACAGTATTTGATAAAGTATTTATTTTCATGGTGTTGCAGGGGGCAAAGAGTGACAGAAAATAAATTCTTTGACCAAAGAGGCCTGCTGTTCCCATCTTATCGCAAGTAAGTTGATTTTTTTGTGATCACTTTATTAAGGAGTAACTTCCAGTTTTTGTTTAGCCATTCGGTGAAAGGGTTTACAATTTGTTCTGCTCCATTTTCTATTTCCAGAATTGAATCATCTCTTGGGCGAAATAGTTTCCGCAGATCAAATTCATCCAATCAGGGAAACTTCCTTACTTGGCTTGCTTTCGTCTAATCTTGGCTGTTCAGTACGTGGATCCATGCCACAAAGTCTGTAGCGTAGATTTAGATGGTCGGACGGCTGGGTGGAGGCGCAATCTTTTTGCGGCAGGTAATCTATGTTTGCGCGAGGTAAACGTGTGTGCGCAAAATGATTACACGGATCTCTCACAACCTGGCATCATTTGCGTTTAACGTGTTGCCCATAATTTGCCTTAGTCGAATATTGTCTTTGTCGGTGAGCCCGCATGCGCAGGCCAACACTGTGGTAGACAGGCTCATGCTAGTGAAGATCATTCGCATGAAAAAAAATAGATTTGGGCTCTGAGGTGAGGTGGCGTTACTCTAAGCCAATTGCGTGTTGTGCCATGGGAATTGCACGTGCATGACGAAAAATAGGGGATGGTGGTTGTTCATCATATTATCGGATAGAAACGTGTGTCTGCAGATAGTAGTAATGAATTTTCAAGAATCTACGTGTTGGGTGTGTTTTAAGAATTTGAACATGGATCATACTTTTTTGGCTATACCGAAGTTTGGCGCAGGTAATTTAGAGGCCGACTGTGATCGTTGGTGAAAATTATGCAGCAACGCCTATTCCAGCACGTCTTCTTGCATTTGCAATGTGGCTGCAGGCGTTGCAGGAATAGGATGCTAAGTAGGTTTATTTTGCTTTCTTACCCGCTATCATCAGGCCGTCTTTATTGGTGTTACTGTTAGCGGTTGCGGCGACTTTGGCCTTATCTTTTTTTGGTTTTTTGACTTCGCGCTTGTTTGCGCCTGTACCTTTGGACATGAGGTGGCTCCTTATGGCTGCTCCCGTGGGCGTGATGCTGGACGGGTCGATTTCGCTGATCGGTGCCTAAACGTAGGGTAGGGTTAAATGACTGTGTGTTTGCTTCAGTGTTATGTGGCCTATGCGCAGCGAGCTTGCGCATCTTGGTACGCTATTAAGTCTGCACGAATATGGTGGGCTTTGATGGGTTGTTTGGCAAGGGGTATGATTGGGTGCGTTCAATTATGGTGGATTTGAGGTCAGATTAGAGATTTGGCAGCGTTCAAACTGTTTTCAACGTACCAAGACAACTAGTAGGATTACTTGGTAATTGTTTTTCTGGGCAAAATTGTAACTTGAAAATAAAGAAAAATATCTATTTGTCTTTGATATTTCTTTCAGTCATGAATTTTATTCTTCAAAAATAAGTAATTATTTATAAACTTACCTTTTTAGATGCGAGTATTAATTTAAACAATACGACCCATGACAGAGATTTCATAAAATGACTGAACAGGGCACTCAGCCTAAATTGTGAATAATGCATCAGTTAAAAGGGTTTTCATCCTGATATAAATGGGGCTTGTAATCTTGTATTGTCTAAAAAAATGAACTCGATATTTCTATAATTACCCCCATTCCCATTTTAAGATATCGATTGATTTCCGTATAATGTTAGTAATATGTACTTTTAGATAAAATTAAACATCCAATTCCAAAACAAACTTGGCGTTCTCCTGAATATACTGGAACCGCATTTCTGGCTTTTTGCCCATTAAACGCTCGACCAAATCGGCGGTTTCGCCTGCTTCGTTTTCGTCGATGGAGACACGGATCAGTTTGCGAGATGTCGGGTCCATTGTGGTTTCTTTCAAGTCTTTTGCGTCCATTTCGCCCAGACCTTTAAAACGTGATACATCCATTTTACCGGACCCACCAAGACCACGGTCTAAAACGGCATTTTTTTCTACTTCGTCTAAGCAGTATTCGCGGCGCGCTCCTTGGGTGACGCGAAACAGGGGGGGGCAGGCTAGATATAAATGGCCAGCGTCTATCATCGGGCGCATCTGGCTAAAAAAGAACGTCATCAGCAGTGCCGCAATATGTGCACCGTCAACATCCGCATCGGTCATGATGATAACTTTTTCGTAGCGCAGATCGTCAACGTTGAATTTCGCACCCAGTTGTACTCCGAGAGCTTGGGTCAAGTCTCTGATTTCAGCGTTGGTCCCCAGTTTGTTGGACGCAGCACCCAGAACGTTTAAGATTTTACCCTTCAACGGTAAAAGTGCCTGAGTTTTGCGATTGCGAGCCATTTTGGCGGACCCCCCAGCAGAGTCACCTTCAACGATGAACAACTCAGTGCCGTCGCGGGATTTGTTCGAGCAATCGGTCAGCTTTCCGGGTAAGCGAAGCTTTGCAGTTGCAGTTTTGCGTGAAGTTTCTTTTTCTTGTTTGCGGCGCAGGCGTTCTTCGGACCTCAACACGAGAAAATCGAGAATTGCGCCCGCAGATTTGGTATCCGCAGCCAGCCAGTTGTCAAAATGGTCTGACACCGCCAATTGTACCATGCGCTGTGCATCGGTCGTTGCAAGTCTGTCTTTAGTCTGGCCAACAAATTCAGGCTCACGGATGAAACAAGATACAAGCGCGCCTGCGCCAGTGGTTAAATCCTCACGCGTGATTTGCGCAGCCTTCTTGTTATGGACGCGTTCACCGTAAGATTTAATGCCTTTTAATACTGCAGCCCAGAAGCCTTGTTCGTGTGTTCCGCCTTCGGGTGTGGGAACGGTGTTGCAGTAAGACTGAATAAAACCATCACGTGTGGGGGTCCAGTTTATCGCCCATTCGACCTTCCCTGGAACGTTAAATTTTTCTATAAAATTAACGGTTCCAGCAAAAGGTTTTTCAGCATAGGTTGTTGCCCCTAATAACGTCTCGTTGAGGTAATCCGCCAAGCCACCAGGAAATTTGAAAGTTGCGCTTTGCGGGGTCTCGCCATCGTTGATGTCTGATTTCCAGCGAATTTCGACACCTGAAAACAGGTAGGCCTTTGATCGCGCCATTTTGAAAAGACGCGCTGGCTTCAGTTCAAGGTTTCCAAAGATGTCGGGGTCAGGGTGGAACGTGACTGCTGTGCCACGACGATTTGAGGCTGCTCCAATTTTCGCAAGTGGAGCTTGGGGTACCCCGCGTGAAAATTCCATCATGAACAGTTCTTTGTTGACTGCTACTTCGACCCGCAAGTGATCCGACAGTGCGTTGACTACAGAGGAGCCAACGCCGTGCAAGCCACCGGAGGTTTGATAACTATCACCAGAAAACTTTCCGCCGGCGTTCAGGGTGCAAAAGATTACCTCAAGTGCAGATTTGTTGGGGAGTTTTGGGTGCATGCCCACTGGAATCCCGCGTCCGTTGTCACGCACTGTGACGTGGCCGTTGGTATGCATTTCGACTTCTATCCAAGTGGCGTGCCCTGCTACAGCTTCGTCCATGGAATTATCAACAATTTCGGCCACCATATGATGCAACGCGCGGTCGTCTTTGCCTCCAATGTACATACCAGGGCGCAGGCGGACGTGCTCCATGTCCTCGAGTACCTCGATTGAGGATGCATCATAATTTGATGGCTCTTGCCCGTTTAAAAGATCGTTTACCATTGGCTGCTCTGCTCTTGTTTGTTGCAATATATAGTGGCGCAAACGAGGCGCGGGGGCAATCGGTTGTGTCAAATGTCTTAATGTTTGATTTGCTCAATAGGAGTTAAAGTACTGGCATTTTTCACATGTTGCAGTGGCAAATCTGTTCGGAATGTGATCGTAATAGTACAAGTGGCGGGGTACTATGTTGTAAACATTGATCAAGTTGCCTGTGTTCTGACTAACACGCACAAACTGTTGGTTGGTTTTCGTAAAAAAGAGCAGGTTTTGACGTAATGTCGCAATGAAACGATTTTGGCGAACTTGATTGAGTAATGTATTCATACGAATAGGTTGCGTATTTTGTTGTGGCGCCGCACTTCACAATTGGTACGTTCGGGGTGTTGACTCAGTATATCAAGTATAATTTTAACAAGCCTTTAGAGAAGTCTGGAATAAACAGAATCGTTTTTTGCGAACTCCAAGACTACATACAACGTCTATTTTCTAACTGGTGAGGTCGTATTAGAATACTTTTCCCTTGATCAAGATCACTTACTCTTTTTGCATTAAAGTTATCCCATGTCTAAGGTTTGCTGAAAGGTGACCGCGAGTACACTTCCGTTTGGGTCAGGCTTTCTATTAGTGGGCTGTGGGTCAACAATGTGTTTAAATCCCCTGTAGCAATAAACTTTCAGGTCTTCATGGATGATCTAGTACATTTGTCGATGTCATATTTTTAGCTTAATTAACGCGCTTGAAATGGAGTAGATGGTAGATTGTCGTCTCCCCAAAGGTATTTTAGGCCATTAGATGTTAAAGGTCGCCCGCCTCTCAATTAGTGTTGCCAAGTGTGCAAATGCGAGAGAAATTTTATAAAAGATTTTTTAATGTCAAAAATGATAAAGTTTTATGATGATTTATTCCATTATTAAGGCTGAGAAGATGATAGATTCCTCACTACATCTCAGCTCGCGGCATACATTTTTGGGACAGGTCTAGCCCTTGGCGCCAAGGCCCAGTTTCATCAGAGTTTTGCGTATTGGTTCTATACCATAAAGTGCTTCAATTCCCTTGGCACGCAAGTCACGCAGCAGCGGGTTTTGTGATTGTGATATGCGATTCAACATGCCTACACCTGTGACACGCAAGCGGATGTCAGCGTCACGTGTACGATGGTATTTTGCCAGCATGTCGGCATTTCCCAATGTGCTGCCGCTGTCTTTAGCTAGGTTCAGCAGGCAGGCTACATCTGACAGCGACATGTTTAAGCCTTGTGCGCCGATGGGGGGGACTACATGTGCGGCTTCGGCAACCAAGGCCACGCGTTCGCTGGTTATTCGAGCTGAAATCTGACTAATGATTGGCCAAATCATGCGCCGACTGGCTAGGGTGAGTGTGCCGTAGGTTCCGGCTGATCGCAGCGACGCCAGTGCGTTGAATTTTGGTTCTGGTAGTGCAGCAAGGCGGTTCGCCTCTGGCCCGTCTTCCATCCAGACCACTGCAGAGCAGGGCTTCCCATCATGATCGGGCAATGGAACTAGGGTAAAAGGGCCACCTGAGCGATGGATTTCTGTTGAAACATTGTTGTGTGGTGCGTCATGTGTGACTGCAAAAGTGATTGCTTTCTGCCCATAGCGGGTAGTCTTTGCCTCAATTCCTGCAGCTTGGCGAACAGGGCTGTTGCGCCCGTCTGCGCCGATTACAAGTTTAGCAGTGATGCGGGTGCCATCGGTCAGTGTCACGCGCGCCTCATTGGTACGGGTTATTAAGGAGGCGAACCCAACGCCTGTACGGAAATCGACGTTATGCAATTCGGTAAGTTGCGCAACGATTTCACGGCGCAGCAGCCAATTTGATACATTCCAGCCAAATGGCAGATCAGAAATATCAGCTGCATCGAAATCACGGGCGATGCGCGGCGTTGGATCCGTACCGCCCGCATCGATGATCCGCATTATCTGTAGTGGCGTAGCAAAGGGTTCAAGATGGTCCCATAGGCCAGCAGAAATCAGAAATTCACGAGCTGGTTGCAGAAACGCTGTGGTGCGCAGATCAGCTCCCTGAGTAGTGCGATCAGTGATGGGCCTCATTGGGTCTGTGATAACAACGGAAAAACCCGCTGCACCGAACGCTGCTGCCGAAGTCAGTCCAGCAATACCGCCACCTGAAATAAAGATATCCGTCGTGATTGGCTTTTTTATCATTTGTATTGTTATAGGCTTAAGGAGGTCGTGCGGAAAGCCATGTCAGACCAGCTGCGACAAGAAGGCCGTCAAGTCGCTGGTTTGGTGGTGGACATGGTTATCATGTACTGGTTTTGAGCTCACAAGCACAGTGCGCATGCCCAAAGCATGAGGTGCTACAAGGTTGCGTATGTCATCTTCAAACATAGCACCTTGTTCAGGCGACAAATTGTCCAACGCAAAAACCGTTTCAAACGCCGCCTGTTCTGGCTTGGGGCGGTAGCCCGCATGTTCGACACCGTAGACTGCATCAAAAACGCCGTCCAAGGCACGTACGGTCAACACATTTTGTGCATAAGGAGCGGTGCCGTTGGTGTAGACGATTTTGCGGCCAGGCAAGGCTCGGATCAGATCGGCTAATTCAGGGGCAGGTGGCAGGACAGAAAAGTCGATATCATGGACGGCAACCAGGAACGGATCAGGGTCGATGTCATGTTCGGCCATCAGTCCCGCAAGGGTGGTGCCGTAACTTTTCCAATAGTGATCGCGCAGACGGTTCGCCTCAACACGATCAACCTTTAGGGCCTCTGCAACGTAATCGGTCATTAAAACTTCAATTTGACCAAACAGTGCGACGTCTTGTGGATACAGCGTGTTATCGAGATCAAAGACCCACGCACGCACGTGAGAGAATGAGGATTTAATCATGTGGTTGCCATTGTTTCTGTTTGGTTGGGTTTTCAATGGGTTGATACCGTTAAGTACCGTAGCGTACAATTCTACAAATTAAGGAAGTTCAAATGACCAGTATGAAATCACCACAAAAAGATGCTTATGAGATGATTTTAGAAGCGATAGATACCGGAATCTATAAGCCTGGAAGTCGTCTGGTAGAGAGCGAGCTGGCGGAACGGTTTGGCGTGTCGCGTACTCCTATTCGTGAGGCATTACAAAGACTTGAGACGCAAAGTTTGTTGTCGCGTGACGGTAGGTCTTTGATTGTAGCGTCGCTTGATCACAGCCAGTTGAGTGAGTTGTATGTGGTGCGTGGTGCGTTGGAAGGGTTGGCGGCGCGTTTGGCGGCGAGGCATTCTACACCGGAAGAATTAGCCGTTTTACGCCACATGTTGGAAGCAGATCGCGCTTTGGTCGGTGATCCAGATGGAATGAGTCGTGCAAATCGGCGGTTTCATAAGCAAATTCACCTTGCGAGCCATAATCGTTTTTTAGTGCAGCAGCTTGACCTTGTACATCGTTCAATGGCGCTTTTAGCGTCCACATCGATTGCAGTTGAGGGTCGTCCATTGGATACGATGGTTGAACACGAACGGATTGTGCAAGCGATTGAAGCGGGGGATGGCGAAGCTGCGGACCTTGCGCTTCGCGAACACATATCACGGGCCTTTACTATTCGGTTGCGATTAGATGCTGAGGCGGTTGAAGCGGGGCGTTAGGCGCCTTTGCCCAAGGCTAGGTTGAGGTCGAATTCGTCGGAAGGAGGGGCAAGAAATTCAGTGTGATATTATCAAATAAATCAGTTTTGTTTTAAGTTTGACCAGATTTTACAATCCAACACTTCGCCGATCGATGGTGGTTGTGTAGGGCTGTTTGCCGTATTGCGTTGGGCTGCCAAACTCTGTTGGTGAACCGTACTAATCAACAAACTCGTTATAGTCTCATCAACTGTCTCGCGACCAATTTGCCCGATGAACAGTTACTGAGGTAAAAAAGGTTAATTTTTATGTTCAAAGGTTAGACGGCCTTAAGCTGTGACACTCTTACGCGCTGCCATTGAAGCGGCGAAGCGTTCAAATAAATAATAGCTGTCCATTGGACCTGGCGAAGCTTCTGGGTGGTATTGCACTGAAAAAACAGGCTTTCCATAAACGGCAATACCACAATTCGACCCATCAAAAAGGGACGTATGGGTTTCGCGTACGTCTGGTGGAAGGGTCTGAGAATCCACTGTAAACCCATGATTCATGGAAGTGATTTCAACTTTGCCGGTGTCGTTATCTTTGACGGGATGGTTGGCGCCATGGTGCCCGTGGTTCATTTTGATCGTTTTGGCGCCCAAAGCGAGGGCGAGCATTTGATGTCCTAGACATATTCCGAAAACCGGCAGGCCTTTGTTCAAAATTTCTTTGATCATAGGTACTGCATAAATACCTGTAGCTGCTGGATCACCGGGACCATTTGACAGGAAGATGCCATCTGGGTTTTGCGCCAGCACGTCAGCCGCAGTTGCAGTCGCGGGGAGGACGGTGATGTCACAGCCAGCGGATGCTAAGCAACGCAAAATGTTGCGTTTTGCACCGTAATCAATTGCGACTACTTTATGAGCTGCTTTAGTTTGACGTGCAAAGCCGTCAGGCCAAGTCCATCGCATTTCATCCCAGTGATAAGGTTGCGCACAGGTCACTGCTTTCGCAAGGTCAACACCGACTAGACCCATAAATCCACGCGCAGCGGCGACCAGTTTTTCAATATCAAAGTTGCCGTCTGGATTATGGGCCAATGCTACATGAGGAGCTCCCTGCTGACGGATTGCGCGCGTAAGGCGGCGCGTATCAATGCCGCCAATTCCAATGCGCCCACGGGCCGCAAGCCATGGTTCAAGGCGTTCTGCGGACCGCCAGCTGGATGGCAAGGTTGGATCCCATTTTACAACCATGCCTGAGGCGATAGGATCGGCAGTTTCGTCGTCCTCAGGTGTGACACCAGTGTTGCCAACATGAGGAAACGTAAAGGTTACTATCTGTCCCGCATATGACGGATCAGTCATGATTTCTTGATAGCCTGTCATCGCAGTGTTGAAACACAATTCGGCTGTAGTTTGTCCTGTGGCCCCAAAGCCCATGCCGTAAAACACGGTTCCATCGGCAAGAACAAGGCAGGCTGTTGGCTTATTGATGCTGGACATTTATTGATTCCCCTGCTCAGCGACAAATCTAATCACTATGAGGACATTCACACAGCGAATTTACTCGCTTCCTAAGGGGTGGGCTTGAGCGGGTCAAGACACACAAATGACCCCAAACCGTGTTCAATTATGGGCGCTTGTTTTGCCCAAGTGGTTCGCAGTATGGTCATCCTCGTCACCGCTTACATATCAGGGATTATGGAATGGAATTGCGTACACGGGTCAGCATGGCCCTCAAAGAAGCGATGAAGGCCAAAGAAGCTGATCGCCTGTCGACACTGCGACTAATTACTGCTGCGATCAAAGACCGAGACATCGAAGCGCGAGGTGAGGGCAAAGATGAGGGAGTTGGCGACAGTGTAGTATTAGCTATTATGGGAAAAATGGTCAAACAGCGCCAAGAAAGTGCTAAGGTTTACGAAGAAGCTGGACGGCTAGAATTGGCCGACGACGAGCTTTCGGAGATCAAGACGATTGAAGAGTTTTTGCCGCGCCAATTGTCAGAGGACGAAGGCGCCGCGGCAATTGAAAGTGCTATTGCTGAAGTCGATGCTACCAGTATTCGTGACATGGGCAAGGTTATGGCCATTTTGAAAGGTAAATATACAGGTCAGATGGATTTTGGTAAAACTGGCCCATTGGTAAAAGAAAAGCTGGGCTAACTTGTATTTTTAGCAGCTTTATTTAAGCGTCCTCAAGAAATAAAAAATCAAGCGCAAAGAGTTCGAAGCCGGCATAGGTGTTTGACATTAAGTTTGTGTTCAGCACTGTCGAGCCAAAGTTGATTAAAAAGGATGGTATTTTGATTTTTAAAATCATTGCGTTGTCTGTTTCTGCTGCAGTTAGAAAGCGTAAATACACTTGATACACGCGCTTAGTTCTTAAGGTGGCTTTTTATCCGTCAGCCCCAAATACGGTACGCTACCAACCAGTAATGCAACTAGAGTTATCACAATCGAGGCCCCTGTCAGTAATTCCGTCGTCGCTTACTACAGGGGCTAACTTGACAAGTTAATTTGTGGCCAAACAACTGCGAAAGCATATACAAGAGTGTCATCGATTAGTGCCATTTGTTGTACTAATTTGTGGACACAGTTGCGGAGCCTATTAATTCTGATTACGGGTGTAACTTCAAAGAATCTAATGATTGACCTAATTATTTTGCGTGGGTTTAGGCGTTTTTTAGTAAGTTTATAACGTTGAAAACTGACATCATTCCAGTTTTGATTTGTAACTGTACTACTCCTTAAGTCTTAAGGTAATGTTGTGATTAAGTAGACCCATGACATGCTATTCAGGTTTTAATGTCATTTAAGATGGGTAAATCAAATGTCAAAAAGCATCACAGCAGTCCAAGAGATTCTGTGGTCTGATGTGATGATTTGCAGATCATCAATCTTTAACCTAAATAAATAAAAACATTCACCTCAGATGAAGGCGAGCACTAATAGTTCGATCCATGTCTGGGAGCGATGATGAGTTATGTCGCCTGTGTAAAGTATTTCAGATCGATAGTGCGGGCATCTCAAATTGAGTGCTAAGTCGTATTTTTATATTATAAAACATTATTAATGGCGCCACGAATGGCCCGATCAATCTCTTCATACAACACTGCGCGTTCATCTTCGGATAGGAAAGCGCCAAGTTCAACTTCTCGTTCGGTCCCTTTGAGAGTAATGTAGTTTGCTATGCGCTCATTTTTTTTATCGATCTTTAGTTGGACCCAGTATGGGTTGCTCTCCCATGATTTGCGCCCTCGTCGAGGGTGGATATGCTCGAGTGTTATGAGGTCTGGCCAGATACGCAGCTCCTCAAGGATTTCCCCATCTTTGTAGCTGCGATTTAGGGCATACCAAACACCAGATACGGTAATTATGAAAAACGGTAACAAACCCCATAGAACAGGTGAGCCAAGCACAGCCAACAATGGTAACAATATAATCGCTACCGACCCTGAGATGAACACCACAAAATCACGGCGTAGCAAGGAGCGGTAGGGCCAAAGATGCAGTTCTGCTAAAGGGGCATTAGGTGCAGTCTCAGGTGTGATCCATTCATAAGGCATTTTTTATACATAGCCGTCAGTCTTGCCATGTCGATGTGATGGGGTGTCGCATGGGGATGAGTGGCTCAGGTATGCTAAGGTTCATCGTCGTTTTGTTAGCTGATATGAATGTTATCGTATTAAAAAGGCCCCAGTGTTTCCACTGGGGCCTCTCAGTACTAAGACTATTAGAGTTCAACTAGTGGGACAGTTGCTTGTCCCAGTCAGACTGCTTGGGCAGCGTTTCGAACGTATGCTCGGGCGGAGGGGACGGCAATGTCCACTCAAGTGTGTCAGCAAATTCGCCCCACGGATTTGGTTCAGTCGCATTTTTTGAACTCATCAGCGTTTTGAAAAGAATAACGATGAAGAAAAGGAAGGAAGCGAATGACAAGAACGCACCGAGTGAAGACAAATAATTCCAAGTGGCAAACGCTTCTGAATAGTCAATGATGCGCCGTGGCATGCCGTTACGACCGAGGAAATGCTGTGGGAAGAATGTGATGTTGGCACCAATGAACATCATCCAGAAGTGTGTGTGACCTGCCCATTCCGGGATCTTACGGCCTGACATTTTCGGAAGATAGAAATAAATACCCGCAAATATTCCAAATACTGCTCCAAGCGACATGACATAATGGAAGTGTGCTACAACGTAATAGGTATCGTGATAAGCACGATCGACGCCGGCCTGTGACAATACAATGCCTGTTACACCACCAACAGTGAACAAGAAGATAAATCCAAGCGCCCACATC
>JBLILC010000013.1:0-42144 GCA_047635635.1 Octadecabacter sp.
TCAGTTTTACATCACATCAGATATTTTCCTTTGTGGTCTGCTTTAACTGTTCTTCAATGGCGCGCCTTTGACTTGCGCTCACGTGGACTGGGAACGACATTTGGAATAATTATGCGTTGGTTTCCCCCAGCAAGACGTCGGTTTGACCGTGAAGCCAAACGGGTTTTTCCCGATATGAAGCGTAGTGCACGCACTACGCTTGGTCAAAATATGGGTAGACATATGGGGCGAACACTCTTTGAAATTTATCATGACGCAGAATTTCAAACCCAACATCACAAATTCAACGTTTTTGGATCCGGTCTTGCTGCCCTAAAAGAAGCCCATGCGGTCGGTAAAGGCGCGATTATAGTTTCCGGCCATTTTGGCCAGTGGGAAGCTGTTCGCGCAGTTATCAAAATGCACGGACTTGAAAGTGGAGCTGTATATAGACCTAACAAGAACCGCCATTACGAACGCCGCATATTTGCGGGGATTGAAGCAGGGGGAAAGCCAATTTTGGCAACTGGCCGCGTGGGAACCAAAGCTCTTGTGCGCCATTTGCGGGGTGGTGGCATTATCTCAATCTTATTAGATGAGAAATATTCGGAAGGTGTTCGAATACCTTTCCTTGGGTATGATGCTCTGACGTCTCTCTCTGCGGCCCAGCTTGCACTCAAATACGACCTACCCATGATACCAGCCTATGGTATACGCACTGAAGATGGGAACGCGTTCAATGTGGATTTTGAAGCTCCAATCCCACACACAGATTCTATTACAATGACACATGCTTTCAATGACAGCCTATCTGCGCGGATCATGGCTGACCCTGAACAGTGGTACTGGATGCTGAAGCGTTGGGACGGTGTGTAACTTTCTTAAAGCGCGCTTAAAGCTAACTTTTACTGTTGTGTGAGCGTTTACTAACACAGAAAACTTTTACTCAGATTAGATAACACAGGTACTAATAAAAATTACGCTTAAATTAAGATTTTTTATTTAATAACATAAGCCAACGTAGTGATTGATTTAAACCCGCATCAAAAACTCTCAGACAAAAATTTCCAAAACGCAACTGACTGCTCAGCTACTCATAAAACATACAAAACACATCAAAATGAAAATGGAACACCCTTTTGGTGCAAGTGGAACGGACGATATTGAGCTTAATTTGGATCGTGGATTCGGGTGAAGTTAATAGTTCCAAAATTAATTTTAATGTTGAGTTACCGTTTTTTGAGAATTGTCTAAATTTCCAAATTACACGATATTGTGGGCAAATGCTGGGAGACAATCGCACTTGCCGCAACACACTGCATTCACTGATTGGCCATTAGCTCCAATCAATATCAAGGCCGTTAGCGATTTGGCTTTCAATCGTAGTACCACATCGATGAACTGGGCGACGTGGTTTTAGACCAAGGTACTGTCGACAACTGGTGACCGCACTTTATTGACTGATATCCCAAGAAATAGGTCATACCAGATACGGATAGTTCTGATAGCTCAACCTGAAGGGCACAGGAGAACGCTTGTAACGTTCGCATGGGCTGCTTGAGTTATTATCTCAAGATTATCCTCAACCAATTTGATCATTTGAAATTCTACATCTCAGAATTATGCATAATGCGGATGATTAGCACAATATTTTGGAACCAGTTGTCACACGATATGCGGATCACCACCTTAAGTGGTTCTTTCAGCCTGATTTCGCCTTAACCACCTTGTAGCTAAAAAATTTTAAAAACCGCGGGTGATTTCCAAATCATCTGGCTTATCCCTAATCGTGTTCTGAAAGGTAGGCTCACAAATTTTTCAATCGCCAGGGCGAGCGTTCACAGAAATAAGTAAAATACTTCTACTGCAGGTTTAAGTATCATGAAACTCCATTGGACAAATACCAGCTAAGAACGTTTGGGTCATCTAATTTTACAGTCAGCATAATATGACAAACAGCCTATTAAGGATGGCAAAAACGAAATATGCCAGAAAGTGATTTTCAAACGGCAGTAAACACAAACCAACGTCCAGATCCAGTTTCAACTTCATAAGCTGGCCTATAATCTCAGCGCCTTCTTTGAGAGCCCTGATCTACTTAAGAAAATAGCTAACTAGTTGCAAAGGAGTCTACAAACTCGCCCAATCAAGATCCAAAAAGACAAGTTGTTAATCTCGCCCTCACACCATCACTCGCTAACCCACTGTGATTGCCTCCATCCATGGTTTTTACATTTTATCCTGATGAACCGATGGGCCCCGTGCGCCGCCAGCTTAAATATTAAAATATAATCAGTCCAATCCGAACGAACACGACTTAACCTGTCTGTCCAAGCGGGTAAAAATAGACATTCAACCGCACTACTTATGCCACAAAGAGCCAAAATCTTGGAAGAAACAGGGTTTTGAGTGACTTAAAAGCAAAATAACTGACTAAAAACGCTTGATGTGCCCACAGGTTAGTGGCAGGATATTTCGGGGATGTCGGTTAAGTCAAGTTGGAACGTTAGGTATCTATTGCCAAGATCAAGCTTAACCGCAGTTTTGGGAGAATATTATGAGACATCTATTGATCGCAGTTGCGGCAACTTTCAGTTTTTTAAGTGCTGCAGAAGCCTGCCCAGACTATGCTCTTTGGGGCTCAAACACATATAATTTGTCAGGTGATAAACTGTACTCCCCGCAAAGCTACAATATCCGCGCAGGCGGCGAAAATTACCTACCAAAGTGTGGGTTCAGCACCAACGAAACCGGCTATTTCACAACAACACCAGATTTCTCTTTTGAGCTTAGCAAAATGAATGGCTATCGGCTAGTCGTTTCAGTTCTGAGCGATTGTGACGCAGCATTATTGGTCAATAGGGCGAATAGTCAGTGGGTTTATGATGACGACAGTAACGGGCAGGCTGATCCTCGGCTTGAACTTTCAAACCTTGGCAAGGGTGTTCTTGATGTCTGGGTCGGAACATACAACGGTGAGTACTGCGATGCCACTTTGACTCTTGAGACATTTTAGATCCTGTCTTTGCAACCCCTAGTGCGTCCAGGCACCACGGCGATTTGTTGCAAAATTCTCAGCATAGCCACCAGGGCGAATATTGGCGCGGCGCTTTGTTGGCTCTTGAACTGTGACTTCGATACCGTTCGCAGCGGCATAGTCTAAGGCTGTTTCCTTAGTCTCGAATGTCATCTTGACTTGAGTTTGAGTGTCAGACGACGATGTCCAGCCCATTAAAGGGTCTACTTCGCGCGAAGATACTTGTGCAAATTCCAACACCCAAGATTTTGTCTTGGCAGTGCCCGACGACATAGCCGTTCGGGCCGGCTGATAAATACGTGCACGCATGATTCACTCCTATTTGTTGAATGTTTTATCGGGGATTCCATTGCGCCGTGCAAGGGTTGGTTGCCTCAATAAAACTCTAATTACACACACCTGCCAACAGCAGCTGCGTGTACCCCCTTGAACAACTCCACATCAGTGTCACATTAACGATTAACAGGAGTTCCCATGCCATACGCCCAAACCGATAAATCAGACCCTGAAAAATTTCTTGCTAATCCAGCACCAGATGTGAAAACACGTGAAAAACTGGAGGGCGGGCTTGCCTTTGTACTCAAGACAGAGTTCGAACCAGCAGGCGACCAGCCGACTGCGATTAAAGAACTTTGTGAAGGTATCCGCAATGGTGAACGCGACCAAGTCCTGTTAGGTGCAACAGGCACCGGTAAAACCTTTACTATGGCAAAAATGATCGAAGAAACCCAGCGCCCCGCGATTATCCTTGCACCTAACAAAACTCTTGCTGCGCAACTATACGGTGAATTTAAAGGTTTTTTTCCTGACGCAGCCGTCGAATATTTTGTTTCATTTTATGACTACTATCAACCCGAAGCCTACGTTGCACGCTCTGATACTTTCATTGAAAAAGAATCCCAAATTAACGAACAGATCGACCGGATGCGCCACTCGGCAACACGCTCATTGCTGGAACGCGACGACGTAATTATCATCGCATCCGTATCGTGCATCTATGGCATCGGCAGCGTAGAAACTTACGGCGCAATGACGCAGGATTTGCATACTGGAGAAGAATACAACCAACGCCAAATCATGGCCGACCTCATCGCACAGGCCTACAAACGCAACGACGCAGGTTTCCAACGTGGTACATTCCGCGTGCGTGGTGATAGCCTTGAAGTATGGCCCGCACACCTTGATGATCGCGCATGGAAATTATCATTTTTTGGTGAAGAGCTCGAAGCAATCACTGAATTTGATCCGCTAACAGGTGAAAAAACTGACACCTTTGAAAAAGTTCGCATATATGCAAACTCTCACTACGTAACACCAAAGCCAACTATGAAGCAGGCGGTTGTTGGCATCAAAAAAGAACTGCGCATGCGTCTCGATCAATTTGTGGCAGAGGGTAAGTTGCTTGAGGCACAGCGCCTTGAGCAGCGCTGCAACTTTGACATTGAAATGCTCGAAGCCACGGGCGTGTGCAACGGTATCGAAAACTATTCCCGCTATCTGACGGGCCGTATGCCTGGCGAACCGCCCCCCACATTGTTTGAATTTATTCCCGACAATGCCATCGTGTTTGCGGATGAATCTCACGTGTCGGTACCCCAAATCGGAGGCATGTATAAAGGCGACTTTAGGCGCAAAATGACATTGGCCGAACATGGCTTCCGACTACCGTCTTGCATGGACAATCGACCCCTTAAATTTGAAGAGTGGGACGCGATGCGTCCACAGTCTGTTTTTGTGTCAGCCACCCCATCAACTTGGGAAATGGAACAGACTGGTGGCGTGTTTACTGAACAAATTATCCGACCTACGGGTCTCATTGACCCTATGATTGAAATTCGTCCTGTCGAGACGCAAGTTGATGATGTCATGGACGAAATTCGCCGTGTGTCGGCCAAGGGTTTCCGTACATTAGTTACCACATTGACCAAACGCATGGCCGAAGACCTGACCGAATACCTGCATGAGAATGGGATCAAAGTTCGCTATATGCACAGCGATATCGACACAATCGAACGTATCGAAATTCTACGCGACCTGCGTCTTGGAGCGTTTGATGTGTTAATAGGAATCAATCTGCTCCGTGAAGGCTTGGACATCCCTGAATGTGGGCTGGTCGCAATTTTAGACGCGGACAAAGAAGGTTTCTTGCGCTCTGAAACCTCCCTGATCCAAACTATTGGCCGCGCCGCCCGTAACGCCGAAGGCCGCGTCATCATGTATGCGGACCGCATCACTGGCAGCATGGAACGCGCCATGGGGGAAACAGATCGACGACGCGATCGCCAGATTGCATACAACGAAGAGCACGGAATTACTCCGACGACTGTGAAGAAAAATGTCGATGATATCTTGGCTGGCCTTTATAAAGGCGACGTTGACATGAATCGCGTCACCGCAAACATCGACACCCCTGCAGGGCCAAACCTCAAGGCTGTTCTGGACGGTCTTCGCGTGGACATGCTCAAAGCCGCGGAGAATTTGGAATTCGAAGAAGCAGCTCGCTTGCGTGATGAAGTTAAGCGCCTTGAAACCGTCGACCTTATGGTCAGCGACGACCCAATGGCGCGGCAATATCAGGTGGATAAGGCAGTGAAGGAAAGCAAGAAGCAAGCCGGACGGTCTTCGGCCGGTCAGCCAGGGCAACGCGGTGGGATTAAGCCAAGGAAAAAGCGGAGTGGATAACCCCCACCTATTATTACAATCATTTTAACAAAACTTAATTTTTATGGTAAATCTAATAGGCTTTCATTGGATAAATATCTTGTATTAAAATGAATTTATTTTGTCTTAACCTTTTAATTTTTTAGAATGGAATTTATTTAATCAGTTTTAGTGAGCAAAATTGCAATTGTCCCGATTAGATAAGTTGAAAGTTAGACAAACTTAATTCATGGGTACTCACCTGTCTCAGAGGAGATAAATGTCACTCTGTGTTGGCTTGTAAGAAAAAAAGTGAAACACTTGAAATCCAGCTGAGGTAGATTGAGTTTATGCTATAAGCTTTTAATTTATGTTAAAAAAATATGATTGGATCAACTCTTTTCTTAAGCACGGCGCAAAGACTTAAAAACGGCAAATTCGAGCTGGTCGCTTCGTCATAAGTTGAAAAAACATTGCTGAAAAGTTCAGCTCCTTTTAGGGTTCGTCGAACCGAGCTGGCGGACTGAGATCATCAATTCGAATAATTGATGATTTTGAAATTACGGTAAGTTTCAAGTTTTCCTGATAAGAATGCTCTCGTTTAAAGTCAAATAGATCATTCCACCTCACCACCATCTTCAATCCAATCCTTAAAGCCACCTAAATTTCGCACGTCCTTGAAACCCAGCGACTTTAACGTTGCGCCTGCCAGAGCGGCACGCCCACCAACGGCACAATATACTATTATTGTTTTAGCCCCCTCTAACTCCTCAATTTGCCATTCCAGCACACCGCGAGGGATTGCCACAGCACCTGCGACCTTGCCGCCCAAAAGCTCAATCGGCTCGCGCACGTCTAAAAACACCACGCCATCCTGTCCACGCAATACTTTAGCATCATCAATGGAAATGACTGGGATGCCCGCACTGGCAACGAGGTCTGATGGGGTTTGAGGCATTTTATGCTCCTAATGTTTCACACATCACATAAGCAAAACAGCGCTGGGTTAAACCCCACCCTGCACTGCGAAAGAATTAAACTTTGACAATTGGCATCATCCTCAATGCAGGAACTTGGCGGAGTGGCCTTCTTTCTAGACTGTAGCGCCCAATTCAGCATGCACAGCCCTTATATCTTTGTGAGCACAGCACATGAAGCCGCCACAAGGCAGTTGAAACATGGAAAACGCAGGAAATACAGATACTGCGGTAATGTTAGAAGTTAAAGTAACGACCATTGGAAAAAATCTTTTTGGGCACAACTTAATCGATGAAATTGGGTTAAAGATCTTCATTTACTTAAGTATCTTTACCCCATCATCTATTATCATACTTTACAAGGTTGCATAATTTTCGATGGATCCAAAGCTGTCCCAGACAAAGTCAGGTCGCGACACAGCAGAACAGTGGTGATTTGTGGGACCATGACGCAAGATCTATAACGGCCGATTCAGACACAGGGCACTTGTATCAGACTAATAGTACCGTGGACTGGAGGCGTCTCAGTGTTCCCTTAAGGTGGTCAGCCACCGATCGTGAACTGATTAACAGGAGTATGCTAACCATTAGATTAAAGTAAATTTTATGGAGCAAACTTCGAATATAAAACCCAGGTAGGACGCGGCTGCACCAAGGCCTTAAGTAAACACTTTAGAAAACAGCGTAACAATACTTTTTAAACAAAAGTTTCTCGTCCCCAAGGGCATCCACATACGTCGGGCAAGCAGAATTCCTTTGACGATTAAGCAGTGCTCCTCGACTATTATCATCTTCTTTCAAGCCACGATTGGTTTTGAGCAATCAGACTTACTCTATCAAAATCTACAGCCACAACGCGAATAAGAGCGCCGATCAGCAACTCAAATAGATAAATGTTTGGAGAAACGCCATCTGACATCGCTACGACTATTTAGCCGCTCCAAACGCGTTGTTGCCTTCATCGAGTTAAGAGAAAAACTCAGGTGCCGGGATCACTTGGACAGAGTTGATCTGCCAGCCGTTTGGTGTCTCAATCATTTGATAATCGAGAATATAGAACAAACCACTTGGCCCTTGGATCTGAACTTCTTGGCGAGTGCGGTTCAGCAGCTCTGTTCGATCCAAGAACCGCACATCCGAATTATCCCAAACCATCGGATAAGCGTTACGAACCATCAGACCAAAATTTTCCGGCGTGCCAAACAAACCTTTGATCATCGGGCTTGCGTATTGCCACGCCTCAGTTACGTCTCGATCAACAAAAGCTTGCAACTGGCTGGTAATCACATCTTCAATAGAAACGTTTTGAGCTTGGGCGCCAGTTCCAAACATTACAAGTGCCGCAATAATCTTAAAATTCCGAAACATAGCAAATTCCACTGTTACCTCCTAACAATGGTAAGCGTCGAAGGATCCAAGTCAAATCACGTCTTTGATTTCATCAATGCACCGGCCAAGCCTGCCTCAATTAGTGCAACAGATTCTTTCACACCATAGAGCGCAATAAACCCACCAAAACGCGGCCCCTGCTTTGCGCCAAGTAGCACTTCATACAGGCACGAAAACCAAGTTCGAAGCGGGTCAAACCCGTGCACTTTTCCCACAGCGAACACTATAGATTGTAAAAATTCATCATTTGAAAAGTTCACCTCAGGCAGTGGTATGTCCTTGCCTTCTTGCTTATTCTTCTGTGCAATCACAGCCAGCGCGGCCTCGCCAGATTTGAGCGCCACAACAAGCGTTTCAAGCGCTTGTTGTTCTTGATCATTAGCCAAGCGGAACACTTTCTGCGGCTCAACGAAATCTTTGTAATACCGAACAGCAAATCCTACCGCCGCATCCAAATCGGGGTTCCCTTCAGGCGAAGCATCAGGAGCATAGCGCAGGATAAAGTTCCACAACATTGCCTTGTCACTCGCTTGCGACACACTTGCAAGGTTCAGAAGCATCGTAAAAGGTACAACCATCGTGGACACAGGCACATCAGCGCCGTGAATATGGAACACTGGATTGCTTAGCTTTGCCGCATTATCCTGACCCGGATAGGCACGCAACTGCTGGTGATATTCATCAACCGCTTTGGGGATCACATCAAAATGCATCCTCTTGGCGGTCTTGGGTTTAAGATACATAAAATACGACAAGCTTTCCGTGCTCGCGTAAGCCAACCAATCGTCAATCGACACGCCATTGCCCGTCGTCTTGGAAATCTTGTGACCTTGGTCATCAAGGAACAATTCATAGCTAAAATGCTCAGGCTTCTTGCCGCCCAAAATTTCACAAATACTGTCATAGATAGGCGTATTGGTGGAATGGTCTTTGCCATACATTTCAAAATCAACCCCAAGTGCGGCCCAGCGAGCACCAAAGTCCGGTTTCCACTGTAGCTTCACGTTTCCGCCTATTACTGGAACGGTCCACTCTTTGCCTGCCTCATCGTCAAACGTCACGGTACCTGCTTGGGCATCCACATGCTTCATTGGCACGTACATGACGCGACCTGTTTCAGGATGTATCGGCAGAAAAATTGAATAGGTCTCACGCCGCTCGATTCGCAACGATTTAAGCATTACCGCCATTACATCATCGTAGCGTTCAACGGCCCGCAATAGAATCTCATCAAACACGCCTGATTCATAGAAATCCTTGCCTGAAATAAACTCATAATCAAACCCGAAAGTGTCCAAGAAACGGCGCAGCATAGCATTGTTATGGTGGCCAAAGCTTTCAAATTCGCCAAATGGATCGGGTACCGATGTGAGTGGCAACTGCATATATTGCTGAAGAGATTCAGGATTGGGCACATTACTTGGTACTTTTCGCATGCCATCTAGATCATCCGAAAAGCAGATTAAACGTGTCGGAATATCTGAAATTACCTCAAATGCGCGACGCACCATTGTTGTGCGACTGACCTCACCAAATGTGCCAATATGCGGCAAACCTGAAGGGCCGTAGCCAGTTTCAAACAACACATGATCCTTGCCTGAGGCTTCAATGCGTTTGAGCAGCCTACGCGCTTCTTCAAAAGGCCAAGCCTTGGACGTCATCGCCGCCGCGCGCAAATTGCTCATGGGTTCTATCCGTTCAAAATGGCCTGAACCCCAACGGTACAAGCGCCTGCGCGTAGTATGCCACACAGCACAAAGGGTCAATTAACCAAAGCGTCCATCACATCATTCCACCAAAAGGCTACCCTTAAACTATTGATTTTATTGCGCTCAATCCATACACTTTTACTCATAGAAAAGGAGTAATACGCATGTCCGAAACCCCTTCCCTAACTGCCCAAGACGCACTTTGCGCTCTGATGATTGCGGTGTCAGCCAGTGACGAAAATATTCGTACTGCCGAACTTGTAAAAATCACCAACATCATCAACAATTTGCCTGTGTTTGCGGATTATGATGCAGATCATGTGCCGCGAGTTTCACAAACAGTGTTAGATTTGTTTGATCAAGAAGATGGGCTTGACGCTCTCTTCGGATTAATCCGTGAAACGCTCCCAGAACGACTTAACGAAACAGCTTATGCACTTGCATGTGATGTGGCTGCGGCAGATGGGGAAATTGCACAATCCGAGCTGCGGATGCTGGAAGAAATGAGGTATGAGTTAAAAATTGACCACTTGCATGCTGCTGCAATCGAACGCGGGGCGCGTGCTCGTCACATGACCCTTTAGTCCGTTATGACCATCTGATCAGTGGTGTCTTCTAGAATGTCATTGAGATACAATTGCCCCCAGCGATGCAACAATTTCTGCTGCAACAACTTAGCACGGCTATTCCAAGCGATAGACCCCTCCGGCACCTCATATCCTGAAGCCTTACCCAACTCCCTACGTTCCAAGTTAGCTGCAAAAATCGTGAATACCAAATCAGTCCCTTCGGACGTTTTGATATAGCCTGCTAAAGAACTTACGAAATTTAACGTGCCCGTTTTGGCCCTGACCTCAATGGGGTTATATTCAAGTAGGTTGTTACCACGATCTGAGGTCACTATACGACGCATGATTGGTCGCAATGATCCATTAGCACCTACAGCTTGCAACAGTTGCACCATATCACAAGCACTGACAAGATTCAGATCGCTCAGCCCCGAATGATCAACAAAATTAGCCTTAAGATTATATTTCCGTCTAAGCCAACGGGTCATCTGCGCCGCCGACGCTTTGATATCCAATGAAGTATTGAAAATAGCCCGCGTGGCCGCGAGCCCACAGACTTCCGCGGTTAAATTATTCGAATACTTTAGCATTTCCTGCAAAATTGTTTGCAGCGGAGCACTGGTATGCTGCACCAACTCCTTGGGACTTTCAGGCAGGTCATCAATAACTTCTGGCGCTGGAAGCATCACGCCAGTCTCGCGCACCAGTGTCTGGAATACCTCGCCAGCATACAGCGCAGGTTGGCGCACCGGCATCCTGCGCGATCCGCCATTGCCAAGAGCACTACGCGCAACGGTCCAATCGTCCAAAGCGTCTGTCGCAAAAACTGGTGCTCCACGATCAACGATCCGGACCCGCGCCATACTGACAGCCGGTCCAGGGTTTTCCGTACGCGCATCCATGATGACCCGCCAATCAGCACCCAACCGCGCCCATTCAAAATATACACGATTATAGTTCAGGTTCAGTCCACTAATAGCTGGATTATAACCCAAGTAATCCAACTGGGAAGGCTCAATTTCTTCAGCATATGGCAGCGCTCCGCGCCAACACAAAAAACGACCCGTCACCTCAGTCACGCCAAAAGCTTTTAGCGCTGCAGCCAATTTAACCAGATGATCAGTAGACAAAGTTGGATCACCACCACCCGCTAAAATCAAATCACCACGTAAAACTCCGCCCTCAACGGGACCAGTCGCATATATTCGCGTTACAAATCTAAACGCCCCACCCAACGCATCTAAGGCGTACAGAGCCGTAACTACTTTGGTGACACTCGCGGGTGGCAGCGCGACTTCGGCATCTATCTGCTCCAAAATTTTGCCAGTGTCAGCATCAGCTAAAACACAGCCAACCGTCCCCTTAAGATCAGCAGCAGCAATAATTTCATCGATAGTTGTACGCACTCGCGGCGTAATTTTCGGGATCAGACTGGATCGGGGTGCAACATCCACAAATCCAGTACGCCGGTTGGGGCGCGGCGAAATCAGCGGTGCCTCCGAAAACGCAGCCCCCGCGGCGCTCGACAACAGACCAGCCAAAATGGCTCTGCGTGAAAACGTGACTGACATCTAGAAACCCTTACCACCCATGGGGCGATCAACAACCGCGCTAGGAATCCATTTGCCTGTTTCGCGAATAGCAGTCGATGACAATTGTGACATCGGTAAGTTGGCAAAAGCCCATGCAGGAGCGTTCGCTTGCCCTAACAGTCCCATGGCCCGACCACTCAAACGCTCCTCGCGGTAGATGCGCGCAGCGCGGGACATTCGCGCAGAAATACGGTCGTCTGGTCGCGCCAAGACCCCAACGGGAACCCGCGCCATAATTTCGCGCCAGTCCTGCCAGCGATGGAATTGCGCTAAATTGTCCGCCCCCATCAACCAGACAAACCGCACGCCTTGATAATAATCCTGCAAAGCTTCAATCGTCTTTGCGGTATAGCGTGTGCCAAGATGAACTTCGAT
Source organism: Octadecabacter sp. (assembly GCA_047635635.1). Classification (GTDB taxonomy): domain Bacteria; phylum Pseudomonadota; class Alphaproteobacteria; order Rhodobacterales; family Rhodobacteraceae; genus Octadecabacter. The sequence continues at coordinate 12,268 of JBLILC010000013.1, forward strand.
GTCTGTCACTGTCACCCGGGGGTGCTGCATGACTAAACGTGCCTGCGCGACACGAACCGCTAACGGTGCAGGCCCACGCGATTTAAGCGGGTTAGCAGGACTCACTAGCCACCATACACGGTCCAACCCGAACCGCATCAAGGCGGCTTTTGTTATATTAACATGTCCTTTGTGGGCAGGATCAAAAGATCCACCTAACAATCCCACCACCTGTCCGGCGCGGGCATATGGAATTCCATCCCGTTGCATGTTGCGTCAATACGCAGACGCCCTGCCAAAGGCAATTCCATGACGCCAACATGCAACATCACTAAAAGTACCGCAGCCAATTATTTCCAGCAAACTCCACCGCAATAAAAGTCTTTTGTTATTTTTTTGATAAAACAGAAAGATTGGTCACTTCATAAAAAAACAAGCATATTGAAAGATACACAATTTAAAAACAAAGAACCTTGTCTTGTCGTCTCGAACTAGTTGGCAAACGAAACGTCAGCGTCGCACCCACACGATAAGCGGACCAACAACCGAAATTACGTCAAACTGACAATAAATCTCATCAGGGGACGACACTTAACAACTTAACAAGCTGTCACGTCACGCAGCGTACTTAGGTATTCACTAGGGTTCGGTAGAGGAATTTCAGTCGGACTTTGTTGAAAGTTCATAATAGTTCTTTCATTGCAAATTAGATTAATGACCATTTCAGCTTGAAACATTGCCCAGCCACGCCAAAGGGTCATTTGCCAAACCTTTAGCGAGGAAAATCTCTTGGTCCGAGTGGGCGGCTATAAATTTGTTATATCCTGCTAAAAAATAATGCCGTCTTAAACTTTTTGAAAGCTTTAGTTGACAATTATTCACCCTCGCTTGGAACCTCTTTTATTGTTCAACTGAACTCTTCAGATCAGGTTAAATATTGGCGTCATAAATTTTAATTCCAAAAATTCGTAAACTTTTAATGCCAAAAAACTGCCAAAACTTTTTTTATGTTAATCTTGTATTCTGTGAAGCAAAGCGCGTAAATCGAAATTGGATCATGATCTGTTACACAGACATGTTAGAACACCACATCTTCTAATTCTACCAAACTATTGAACGTACTGATACCATCTGCACTGCGATTTTGGACTGCTAATTTAAACCCGCCCAGTCATTTAATACCGACGAAATAAGTTATATTGTTGGGACAAAATTGAATTCTGTTAGATGACCACTGTTCTGACCTTCAAACAAAACCTAAAACTCAAAATTTAAATTTATTAGTATATAATTTATCACATTACCCAAACTTTTTAATTTTCTAAATTTTTTTAAATTACATGAGATACATCAAAAAAATCGCTTACCGTCAGCTTTGCGGACTTATACCACTTTGCGAAACTCGATGACATATGGGCAAAAATCAAGTTCAGCCTAGTAATGAGCCTGCTTAACTACGGGAACCACTTCAAAATAGTTAAACTATTTAGGATCATGACCTAGAAAAAATCATGCCATCGCCATCGCATAAATGTGGGTAATGGCACAATTCAATGTTTTTGGAATACGTACGAATTATACCGTACTTGGAACTACTTGATAAGCTGAAAAATCACCAGCTACAACAGCATCACATCCACGCCCCACAGCCCCCATTGCGCCGACTTGACCACAGGCGTATCCACGGCGTGAATATTCGCATTATTTGGGGAAAAGACACATGGCCGCCTATCAATATGTTTACTTTATGGACGGCGTGTCCAAAACTTACCCTGGTGGTAAGAAAGTTTTTGAAAACATCCGCTTGAATTTTTTACCAGGCGTGAAAATTGGTGTCGTTGGCGTCAACGGGACAGGTAAGTCGACCTTGATGAGGATCATGGCCGGTCAAGACAAAGAGTTTCAGGGAGAAGCATGGGCCGCCGAGGGCGCTACTGTTGGTTACCTACCACAGGAACCAGAACTTGACGCTACATTAACCGTGCGCGAAAACGTCATGCTCGGCGTGAAGGCAAAGAAGGATATATTGGACCGATATAACGATTTGGCGATGAATTATTCCGAAGAAACCGCAGACGAAATGGCGCAGCTTCAGGATGAAATTGATGCCCAAAATTTGTGGGACCTCGACGCACAAATCGATGTATCTATGGAAGCTTTACGCTGCCCACCTGACGACGCAAATGTTACGACTTTGTCGGGCGGTGAAAAACGCCGCGTCGCGCTCTGCCAACTTCTACTCGACGCACCAGATATGTTGCTACTCGACGAACCAACAAACCACTTAGACGCAGAAACAATCGCATGGCTGCAACAGCATCTTGTAAATTATAAAGGTACAATTCTAATAGTTACCCATGATCGCTATTTCCTTGATGCTATTACCAGCTGGATTCTTGAACTCGATCGTGGCTCAGGCGTTCCACATGAAGGGAACTATTCCAGCTGGTTGGAAGCCAAGGCAAAACGTCTTTCTAAAGAAGCCAAAGAAGACAAATCCAAGCAACGCACGCTTGAACGCGAACTTGAATGGATGCGTCAAGGTGCAAAAGCTCGTCAGGCAAAATCCAAGGCACGTATTTCGGCATACAACGACCTAGCCAACCAGTCAGAACGCGAAAAAATGGGACGTGCCCAGATAATCATTCCCAATGGCCAGCGCCTTGGCGACAAGGTTATAGAAGTTGAAAATATGACTAAGGCGATGGGAGACAAGCTGCTAATCGAAAACCTGTCTTTTGAGCTACCGCCTGGTGGTATTGTTGGTGTGATCGGGCCAAACGGCGCAGGTAAATCGACACTTTTTTCTATGCTCACGGGACAAGCCGACCCAGATTCTGGCACAGTTAGCTTTGGTGACACTGTTCAAATGTCTTACGTAGATCAATCTCGCGACGCGCTGGACGCAAACGTTACTGTCTGGGAAGAAATTACCGGCGGCGCAGAAGTCATTAAGCTCGGCGATGCAGAAATGAACTCCCGCGCCTACTGCTCCGCGTTTAACTTCAAAGGCGGTGACCAACAGAAAAAAGTTGGCATCCTCTCGGGCGGTGAACGCAACCGCGTCCACATGGCTAAACTGTTAAAATCAGGCGGAAACGTATTATTGCTTGACGAACCAACCAACGACCTTGACGTCGAAACCTTGCGCGCACTCGAAGACGCCATCGTTGACTTTGCAGGCTGCGCAGTGGTCATCTCGCACGACCGTTTCTTCCTCGACCGCATTTGTACCCATATCCTCGCGTTCGAAGGCGATGCCCATGTTGAATTCTTCGACGGCAACTTTGGGGATTACGAAGAAGACAAGAGAAAGCGTTTGGGAACTGATGCCATGGAGCCAAAAAGGATGAAGCATAAAAAGTTTGCACGTTAAATGGCGGAGCCACTCGGTGGGGGTGCGAAACCAAATGCGCGGAAGTCGCAAGAATGATCCGAAATTAATAATTTTTTGGCTTTTACTTAAAACATTTTTTGAACGTCGTTTTAGCTAAGAAAATCAATGGCTGGCAACTAGTACACATCGCAAAAGACTGATGCGATGTGTACTTAGTCAAATTGAGAGGCGAGTAAGTTACTGTAATTCTATTAGAGCTACAGCTTTCAAGTCAGAAATTTTGAGTTTCTTGGAAGAAACAATGGGTGGCCTTCTCACCGTCCATTACCCAATTTTACTTTCGCTTCACAAATTCCGTCAAAATTACAATTCGCTGACCCTCAACCTTGCCCTCGATATGCGCCGCTTCCTCTGGCACTAGTGAAATATTTCGCACAGCGGTGCCGCGCTTTGCAGTAAAACCAGCGCCTTTCACAACCAAGTCCTTCACTAAAACAACTGTATCACCATGTTCTAGCCGCATACCGTTACTGTCGAAATGCTCAACCATCAGCACTTTCGCTTCAGCCCGCGCCATAACCTCTGGCTCCATCATCATGCTTTCGCGCGCATCAGTCGCCCACATCTCATCAATTTCACTAAGCTTACGCCACACGGCAATTTGCACAGACGGCTCAGCGGACCACATAGCCCCTTCAAGACAACGCCAATGAGCGGCTGGCACAACGACCTCACCGCGACAGCCTGGGCACAACAACACCTGATCCTCAGATGGAACGTCCACACTCACTAATCCGTCTGCCACCCCGCAAAATTCACATGCGCTTCCGGCGCGGTCCATCAATTCATCCCAGCGCATCACAATATCCTTTGGCACTTTATGGCGGTATTTTTTCTACTTCAAATATCGGTCAGCCACTGACTGCAACCCTTTTTAAGCTTGGCAAGGATTTATCAGCAACGTAAATATGCAGCCTTAGCACTTGCCAAACAGCTAATTCTAGGACATAAGCCATGTTGCAAACGTTATTCTATCTCGACCTACTGTCTTCCTTTACCGGCGACCGTCATCGATCTAGCACTGACTACGCCAAGCTGCCGCACAACGCGGGCAGTACTATCTAAAGGAAGACATGACATGGCCAACGGTACAGTCAAATGGTTTAACACAACAAAAGGCTTCGGCTTTATCGCTCCTGAAACTGGCGGCAAGGACGTTTTTGTTCACATCTCCGCAGTTGAGCGTTCCGGCCTTACCGGCTTGGCAGACGACCAAAAGGTAACTTTTGACGTTGAAGCCGGCCGTGATGGTCGTGAGTCCGCAGTTAACCTTGCACTTGCATAATTTTTAAGTTTTCGGACTTACTTAAGGGCAGTTCCTGCGGGAACTGCCCTTTTTTGTGTTCTCTTAACAGTTCGCCGACCTAGCTGCCAAAACGAGCATGAGTTTCAGAAGAATGCAATTTAGGTTCACCTTTCCATCGCTGTGGCTAACTTTTGCGTCGGAAACTTGCTCTAATCCAGATCACTGCGCAATGAGGCCAAGCACCGCCGGCCCAATACCATTTACTATTTTCCTTACTCCGACAGCGTTGGGATGAATGCCATCTTGTTGCATATACAACGCACGCGCCGCTGCCAAATCAGTGCTGTCCTCCAATGGCGCAAAGAAATTTTCATAAAGTTCTAGCCCATACTTCTGTGCCAACTCTGGATACATCGCATCAAACGCAGCTTTATACTCAGGGCCAAAATTGTTTGGCGCATCCAACCCAACCAACAACAAATCGACACCCGCTTCATGCGCAGTTCGCAATATACCGTCGAGGTTCGCGCGACTCATGGACGGATCAAGACCGCGTAGCAGGTCATTGCCACCCAAGTTTACAATCATAGCATCAACGTTAGGCGTTAGCGTCCATTCAACACGGCTTAGACCACCAGCCGTTGTGTCGCCAGATACGCCTGCGTTAATCATAACTACATCTACACCGTGCGCCTGCAACCATGCCTCCAACTGCGGCACGAACCCGTCGTCAATTGGCAGGCCGTAGCCTTGGGTCAAAGAATCACCAAGAGCTGCAATAGTCACGGTTTCCGCGTGAGTAACGCTAGCAAGTCCGCTGATGCCTAAAATCAAACCCAATCCAAGGTTGCGACCCACGCGTACCACCCCATATAAAAATAACCCAATCAACCCAAAGGCGCTCATGATGACTGATGCCCTCTCACTCTCTAATGTCTCCCTGTCCCTGTGTGGCAATGCTGGAACGGTAAATATCTTGAACGACATTTCTTTGACAGTGGCCAAAGGTGAAACGCTGGGGCTCGTCGGGCCGAGTGGATCTGGCAAATCATCTCTCCTAATGTTGATGGGCGGACTAGAAACCGCCTCGTCTGGGTCTATCACAGCGTTTGGAACTGACATCACCCACTTGGGTGAAGACCAGCTTGCGCACTTTCGTCAACGTAATATGGGAGTGGTGTTCCAATCCTTCCACCTCATTCCCACAATGACTGCGCTTGAAAACGTTGCAACACCACTGGAATTGGCTGGTGTGCACAATGCATATGACCGTGCAGGTGCAGAACTCAATGCCGTAGGACTTGCCAATCGTGCAACTCATTATCCAGCGCAAATGTCAGGCGGCGAACAACAACGTGTTGCACTAGCCCGCGCGTCCATCACCCGCCCAAAACTTCTCTTAGCTGATGAACCTACTGGAAACCTTGATGAGACTAACGGTGCCGCAATTATCGATATGCTTTTTGGTCTGCGCGAACAGCACGGCGCTACACTTATCATAGTCACCCACTCAAATGAGCTTGCCGCGCGCTGTGACCGTGTGATCCGCCTGCGTAATGGACAAATTGATACACTAGAGACCGCCGCTGAATGACGCCTTCAACTTTTTTCATCGCATGGACTTTCGCCAGACGTGAACTGCGCAGCGGGCTATATGGCTTTCGTATCTTCCTCGCATGCCTCGCCATAGGCGTCGCCACCATTGCTGCCATCGGCACCGTCCGCGCATCCATCCAAGCGGGCCTTACCGCCAATGGCGCAGCGCTTCTTGGTGGTGACGCAGTGATCCGCATTACCTACCGGTTCGCCAAACCCGATGAACGCGCGTGGATGGCGTCCATTGCGACCCGCGTTTCAGAAACTACAGACTTCCGCTCTATGATAGTTGTAGAACGCGACACCATTGAACGCGGTCTCACCCAAGTACAGGCAGTAGATGACCTGTACCCATTAATTGGTCAAGTAAATCTCGACCCCCCCATGCCGTTAGCTGATGCCTTAGCAGGCAACGCTACACACCCTGGCAGTATAATGGAACGCGCCCTTGCCAACAGCCTTGCGCTTGTAGTTGGTGACACCTTCAAGCTGGGTGAACAAACCTTTATCCTCAAAGCAATTCTTGTATCTTATCCCGATAATTCAGGCGGCGGTTTTGGACTTGGTCCACGAAGTCTTGTGCTACTCGATAACCTCAAAAACTCCGGTCTACTTGCCCAAGGCACTTTAATGGAAAGCAACTATCGGCTTGAACTTGCAGACAACGCGGATCTTGCAAAGCTAGAAAATCAAGCTGAAAGCCTATTCAAAGACTCAGGCTTACGCTGGCTCGACACCCGTACAGGTGTTCCCGGTGTTGCGCGTTTTATTGATCGTATCGCTGCGTTTTTGATACTGATAGGGCTGTCGGGCCTTGCAGTTGGTGGCGTCGGTGTATCCGCCGCCGTACGCTCCTACCTTAGTGGCAAATCAAATGTCATCGCAATTCTGAAAACCCTTGGCATGACACGGCAGACAATCTTCCTGATTTACTTTCTACAGATTGGTGTCTTGACTGTCATCGGCGTCACGATTGGTGTTGTTTTAGGCTCCATGATCCCACTTGCCTTAGCCCCCATTATTGAAATCCACCTGCCGGTTCCCTCCGAATTCACACTGCACGCAGCACCATTATTTGAGTCCGCAATTTATGGTGTGTTAGCCACACTTATTTTTACCCTCTGGCCGCTGGCCCGTACCGAAAACATCAAACCTGCAACCCTGTTTCGCGACGCATTCACTGCAGGAAGTATCTTTCCTTCTCCAAAATACCTAATTATGACTTTACTACTGCTCGCCACCCTCATTGGCACTGCGATTATATTTTCGGGCACCGTATTCCTCACGCTCTGGACGGCAGGTGGCATCCTGTGCGCCCTCGCACTACTGATTATCGCCGCCTCTCTTGCGCGGTTCACAGCCCAAAAATTACGCTGTCTGTCGAGTGGATTGCCCGCGTTGCGCTTCGCCCTCGCCTCTATTGGTGCTCGCGGCGGCGAAACGACCTCTGTCGTCCTTTCCCTCGGACTCGGCCTTGCAGTCCTTGCCGCTGTCGGCCAGATTGACGGTAACTTGCGTGGCTCAATTGCTAACGAATTACCCAACGTCGCGCCATCATACTTTTTTGTCGACATCCAGCCAGATCAAATTGACGGTTTCCGCGCTCGACTTGACGACGATCCTCAAGTCAAACGATACGAAGCCGCCCCAATGCTGCGTGGTATTATTACTCAAATCAATGGTGTTCCTTCCCGAGAGTTCACTGACCATTGGGTCCTGCAAGGCGACCGTGGGCTAACTTACTCTGACCTGCCAGGTGATAGTACTATCATCACCGAAGGAGAATGGTGGCCCGAAGACTACGCAGGCCCCCCCCTGGTCAGCTTTGCCACAGAAGAAGGCTTAGAAATGGGCCTGAAAATCGGTGATACTGTCACAATCAACATCATGGGGCGCGACATCACTGCCATTATAGCCAATTTTCGGGAAGTCTCATTTGAGGATGCAGGCATCGGCTTCATTATGTCAATGAACTCAGCCGCTTTGCAGGGCGCGCCGCATTCATGGATCAGCACAGTTTATTCAACTCCAGAAGCCGAAACCGCCATTTTGCGCGATCTTGCCACCGCCTACCCCAACATCACGGCAATTCGCGTGCGTGACGCGATTGACCAGGTCGTGCAACTACTCGGCGGCATTTCTGCTGCCACTCGCTACGGCGCACTCACGACCTTGTTGACGGGCTTTCTTGTCCTAATCGGCGCTGCGGCCGCAGGAATGCCAGCCCGCACTTTCGAAGCTGCGGTTCTAAAAACTCTAGGCGCATCACGTGCTACCATCCTGATCAGCTTTGCACTGCGTTCCGCACTCCTCGGCCTTACCGCAGGACTTGTCGCGCTCGCAGCGGGTATGCTTGGCGGCTGGGCGGTTTCAACGTTTATTATGGAAATCGATTACAAGCCGATCTGGTCATCAGCAGGCGCAATCATCTTGGGCGGCATGTCGGCCACTTTACTTGCGGGCCTAGGGTTTGCATGGCGATCACTTGCCGCTAAACCCGCTCATGTACTAAGATCTCGCGAATGAACAACCAGTCAACGCCTGCTAAACCAAGTTTCGTTGACTGCGGAAGTCTCGTCAATCTGGCGACACACTATTAACCTGATCCAATCCCAAAGACGTGAATGCCTTAACTGAGGTGGGGCACATCAACGGCCTGCTCAAAAAATTCGCTTAGACACTATTAAGGTCTGTTAAAATTATGCCTTAGGCTTTGTTTGCAGCAGCGGCATCACATCTGCCATTTCTGGCCCACGCGTCATACCAGTAACCGCATGGCGCAGCGGCATAAACAACCCCTTACCCTTACGGCCTGACACATCCTTTACGGCCGTGGTCCAAGTGGCCCAGGTGTCGTCCGCGTACGGCGGCTCTCCCAAAAGAGCCAAGGCCTGCGACACAAATTCCACGTCCTCATCTGCAATTTGCGAGGCGGCACCATCGCGAAACACTTCCCACCAATCACCCATTTGATCCAATGATTCAATGTTTTCACATACAACACTCCAAAACCGCTCACCCAAGTTTTCGGGAACGCCTAACTCTGCAACCACGTTAGCCACCGCATTGTATGGCCGCGCCGCTAACCAACGAGCAGTCAACGGGCCCAAATCATCAGCATCGAATTTTGTTGGAGCAGAACCAAATTTCGACAATTCGAATCCCAACACTACTTCTTCAATCGTTTCACGTAATTCAACTGGATCAGAGGACCCCAAACGCGCCATCAGCGACAGGATCGCCATTGGCACAATACCGTTTTCACGCAAATCACGCAGCGCCAAGGTTCCAAGACGTTTTGACAATGCTTCACCCTGTGAACCCGTCAATAACGAGTGATGCGCGAACGTCGGCACAGTGCCGCCCAGCGCTTGGATCATCTGGATTTGGGTGGCAGTGTTTGTCACGTGATCTGACCCGCGGACAACATCTGTGACCTGCATTTCCGTGTCATCAACAACAGATGCCAGTGTGTACAAATACTGCCCGTCACCACGAATTAGCACAGGATCAGAAACAGACCCAGCATCAATCGAAATCTCGCCTAATATACCATCAACCCATTCGATCCGCTTTTGATCGAGCTTGAAACGCCAATGACCGGTGCGCCCCGCAGCACGGTACGCAGCGATCTGATCGTCAGTCAAATTGAGTGCTGAACGGTCATAAACCGGCGGCTTACCCATATTTAGCTGCTTCTTGCGTTTCAGGTCCAATTCAACCGGAGACTCAAAACACTCGTACAACCGACCAGCTGAGACTAACGCATCACGCGCCGCATCATAGCGATCCATCCGTTTGGATTGATATTCGATCTGGTCCCATGAAATCCCCAACCACGTCAGGTCTTCCATGATCCCGTCGACATATTCCTGTTTTGAACGTTCCGGGTCAGTGTCATCAATCCGCAAAATAAATTTGCCACCACCACGACGCGCAATCGCATGATTAAACAATGCAGCCCTTAGGTTGCCAATGTGCAAATAGCCTGTGGGTGACGGGGCGAAACGAGTTGTAATCATGGTGATGATGTCCGGTATGTGTGTTCAGGTGAGACTTTTCACAACGCAGCTGTAATGTCCATATTTCCTAAGGCGCTTGCTTTTCACTACATGTTATGAGCGATCCAATGGGTCCAAGTCAGCGCGGTTTTATTTATTCAACCACCGCCATTTCCTCATGGGCCAGAATGTTCATAAACCAATATACCTTTACCTTTGCCTGCTTAACCAAACGTTCAAAAGTCAGCCTAAGACGTTGATTAAAAGTCATAATATATCAGATTAACTATGTTTTGAGCACTGAAGCTGGTCGCTGGACCGCCCTCCGGGCTGGTTTTCGCAAGCATAGCAGGCATAAGTGTAGTGATACTGATCATATCTAATGATGCTCGGGCACCACATTCGTGTTTGCTATCCAGTAATGCATCAAAACATCACATTGTAGCGGTAGAAAAATACACTTAATCTTTTACATAGAGTCAAAATGTCTAACTTAAGTCAGTTGAAAACTTCAGCTATCATCACGCCAGCGGTTCACAATCGGATACCTGCGATCCAGCCAGAACGCTTTCATCGACAAACGAGGCCCCGGTGCAGACTGAAACCGTTTGTATTCACTCATATAAAGTAAATGTTCGATCTTCTTGACAATGACACGATCATAGCCGGCAGCAACACAATCCACTACGCTGGCATCATCGTCGACCAACATTGTTAAAATACCATCTAAAATTTCATATTCCGGTAAGCTATCGCTGTCTTTTTGGTCATCACGCAATTCAGCACTTGGCGGCTTGTCGATGATTGCCACTGGGATCATTTCACCTGCGGGCGCCTTCATCCAAGGGCGATGAGTGGCATTCCGCCAGCGACAAATATCAAATAATCGCGTCTTATACAGATCTTTGATCGGATTGTATCCACCTGACATATCACCATAGATCGTGGCATAGCCAACCGCAACTTCAGATTTATTACCAGTCGTCAACAGCATTTCACCAAACTTATTAGACTGGGCCATCAATAACAGCCCACGAATACGGCTCTGGATATTCTCTTCCGTAAGCCCATCATCGAGCCCAGCAAACAATGGCTCCAACGTCTCTGTGACAGCAGCGCGGATCGCACCAATTGGAACAATGTCATAGTGGACGCCTAGTGCCACAACTGCAGCCTTGGCATCGTTCAAAGACGCATCGGACGTATATTCAGACGGTAGCATTACGCAACGCACATTGTCTGGCCCCAGCGCATCCGCAGCAATCGCGGCAACAATAGCCGAATCTACACCTCCAGACAGACCCAGCAAGGCTTTCTTAAAACCGGTCTTGTGCATGTAATCAGACAAACCCATAACCATCGCAGCGTAATCAGTTTCTAACGTGTCAGGTTCAAGGTGTTTATCACCATCCTCAGCAACCCAGCCAGCATTTGTTCGCACAAAATCAACGTGAACAATCGCTTCTTCAAACCACGGCATCTGCACAGCGAGCGCGCCGTGACGGTTCAACACAAATGACCCCCCATCAAACACCTGATCGTCCTGTCCACCGACCATGTTCAAATAGACCAGTGGAACGTCGCATTCCGTCACACGCGCAACCATCTGGTTCATCCGCACATTATGCTTGTCGCGAAAATAAGGGCTACCATTTGGCACCAACAACAATTCGGCTCCACTTTCCACCATCGCCTCGCAGACATCACCGTACCATGCGTCTTCACAAACCGGTGTTCCAATTCGCAACGATCCAGCATCCCAAGGCCCCTGCATATCAGCACGGTTAAACAGGCGGACCTCGTCAAAAATATTAAAATTTGGTAAAAAATACTTACGTGTCGTAGAAATGACTTTACCACCCTTGAGCACAAAATATGCATTGCGCAGCTTGTCCCCTTCGCGCAAAGGTCCACCTATCCCCAGCATTGGACCAGCGGCACAGTGCGCTGCTAGCTTTTTCAACTCCTCTGCAACATCATGTTCAAAGCGCGGCTTCATAATTAAATCCTGCGTCTGGTATCCGGCCAGAAACATTTCCGGTAACATGACCATATCGGCTCTCGCCTCGCGCCCCTGCTCCCACGCCACACGCGCTTTTTCAGCATTTCCCGATATGTCGCCGACAGTAGGATTCAGTTGTGCCATTGTCAGACGGAAACGGTCGCTCATAGGATTACCTTTCATCGCTATTACCCCCTCATAATCACACAAACTGGCAAGGGGAAGTCGAAGACTTAACAGTCAAAAACAACCGCAGTTGTCACCGAACGTCCTTCCCCCTATTCTAACTCAAACTTCACATGAAAGATGTTTGATATGATACGCTTTACGTCTTACCTAATCGCCGCTCTCTTGATGGCAACACCTGCGTTGGCGCAATCTGTACAAACCAAACAATACGACGACGGCGGTATCTATGAAGGGCAATTTTTAGGCGGCTTACAACACGGTCAAGGCACCTACACCCTGCCCAATGGCTACCAATACGACGGCGAATGGTTTGAAGGCGAAATTCGAGGTAATGGTGTAGCACAGTTTCCCAACGGGTCGATATATGAAGGACAATTTGCAGCCGGAAAGCCCGAGGGGGTTGGCATAATCGACTTCACAGATGGGGGTTCTTACGAAGGCGACTGGCTTGATGGAAAAATCACTGGACGCGGCATTGCGCGCTATGCCAACGGAGTCGTCTACGAAGGCGACTTTCGAAATGCAATGCACCATGGTCAAGGCACCATGACCAGCCTAGGCGGTTATATCTATGCAGGCCCCTGGCTAAACGGTGTCAAAGAAGGCGAAGGATCCATCACCTATCCGGATGGCGCGATTTATGTTGGCACACTTGTTAGCGGCGAACGTCAAGGCATCGGCACTCTGACCATGCCAGACGGTTTGATTTATGAAGGTACATGGGCCGCTGGCCAAATTGAAGGCACAGGCCGATTAATCCAACCTAACGGCGATATTTACGAAGGCAACCTCGTGGCAGGCCAACGCCAAGGCATGGGCACAGTAACTTACGCAAACAGTGACGTTTACACAGGCGGCTTTAAGAATGACTTGCGAAACGGCAACGGCACATTCACCAGTATAAGCGGCTACCGCTACACAGGTGAATGGGTCGACGGCCAGAACGAGGGCAACGGCGAAGTCACGTATCCAGACGGTTCCACCTATGTAGGAAACTTTGTAGACGACCTCGCCCAAGGCAAGGGCATCATTACTTACCCCGATGGCTCAACCTATGAAGGTGACTGGAAGGCTGGTGTCATTAACGGGTTTGGCATTGCAACTTATGCCAATGGAATCGTCTATGAGGGCGAATTCCTCAACGCAAAGAACCACGGCATAGGCACGATGCGATACGTCGACGGCTACACCTATGACGGCGCCTGGGAAGAAGGACAGCGCAGCGGTTTTGGCACAGCAACCTACGCAGACAGCACTGTCTATGAAGGGGAATTCACAAATGGCCAACGCGATGGAACAGGCAAAATCACAATGGCCGATGGTTTTATTTATCAAGGCCAATGGTCAGTAGGCGAAATTGCAGGTAGCGGAATCGCTACCTACACCAACGGTGATGTCTACAACGGTGAGTTCCGCTCAGGTCGACGCCAAGGAAACGGCATCATGACCTACGCTACTTCCGGCCAAGTCGCTGACGGCGAATGGCAAGACGGCGCATTGGTTGCACAGGGTGCTAGAAGTCCCGTATTGGATACCGCTGACACGGCAGAACCTGCAACGGAATAATGTTCACAACACGCTAACTTGGACACTAAACTAAGCGCTCAGAAGAACTTACTCATCTGCTAATACGGGTCATATCAAGAACGTAAGGCAACGGATTGTTAATCACTCATCAACTAGTCAGGTTCGCACACTGCAATGAGATTATATATTTTTATTAAAGACGTTCAGCACCTTTGGCACACAACTACTAATGATAGCGTCTCAAAATAAGAAACAAAATACGTACAATCCCAACGCTTACAAAACTCTACACAATCGCTAAAATATTTATCACCTCTGTGACGTTTGCACTTTTCGGTATTTTATTTAAATAGTCAACTTTTCCAATATCAGCCGCATTTTGTACATTAAGCTAAATTCTGCGTCATAATTATACGCTTACTTCCAAGCACATTTAACAGCGCACCCCACAACTTTTTGAAAGAGCATCGACGTTAGCCACTTCTCAAACCTTGGGAGTGATGTTGCTTTGCGAGATAAATTGTAACATCCAACAAAATATCTACCATGGCAGATCAAACTAGTCATCCATTCCCTCAAACGGTTTAAAACCTGTTCAAAACCTCACCATAGAAAAAGTAGAATTCTGTTAAAATTTTTTTAAGTTTACATAAATTTTTAATTAAAATTAAAATTATTTAATACAAAATTGCGTACAATAAAAAAATTAAACCTGATGCACCCATTTAAACGCAGATCACCATGCCACTTCAATTCCTGCAAAATCAAAAAACCCACCAGATTGACCAGCCTCTAATCCCAACAAAACGTCACATAAATTTGCTGCGGCTTCGGACGCGGGTACCATTGCGTGGCTCTTATAATTAGCGGTAAAATTTGTTTCTACTGTACCTGGATGCAACGCCACAATCACCGCATCACGATGTTTGCGTCCCAGCTCAATCGCAGCACCACGCACAATCTGATTAGCAGCGGCTTTAGACGCGCGATACGAATGCCATCCACCAATCTTGTTGTCGCCAATCGATCCGACACGCGCCGTCAAAACTCCAACAAAACAGGGCTTATTGCGTGGCATTAAACGTTCCAACTGCGCCATTATCAGAGCTGGCCCAATTGCATTTATCGCATAGATTTCGCCCATTCGCTGTGCATCGATTGCCGCCAAGGATTTCTCTGGCACACCACCAGCGGCCAATGTCCCAGTGGCTACAAAAACCACTTCGAAGGGCCCTGTAAGTGCACCCAAAACTTGCGTTACCGAATCTGGATAAGTCAAATCCAACCCATCTTCACGAGATAAACCCGATACAGCGTAACCACGCGTATTTAATTCCTGTGCTAAGGCAGACCCTAGTCCGCCCGAAGCGCCAATTACTAATGCATTTTTCATAATAACTAAAATAACCCGAACACAACATTAGTCCAACGCGCTTTGTTTCTAAGGTACCCTAAGAGCCGTAAATTTTGCTCCATGTCTCAATACTTGATAAACAGAACCGCGTGGGAGGTAGCCTTAAACAAACACCCAAAACAACGTAGGTACATATTTCAACAACTATTCTCTTTTCAAAATGTTTCATGTGCGTATAGTCTATTTCATGTTTATAAATTTATCTCAGGCCTTCCTTGGCCTCCTCCTTAGTCGCCTCTGAGCGTGCCCTCAGGCGCGACCGCTCAGAGGGTAAGACGCGCCAACAAGTCTAAGGAAAACAAGGAATTAAAAATATGACTGACCATGTACTGATCTTTGACACGACGCTTCGCGATGGTGAACAATCTCCCGGCGCAACCATGACCCACAACGAAAAAGTTGAAATCGCAGAGATGCTCGATGACATGGGTGTCGACATCATCGAAGCAGGCTTCCCCATCGCATCTGAGGGCGACTTTAACGCGGTATCTGAAGTGGCAAAGCGCAGCAAAACCGCGCAAATCTGTGGCTTATCACGCGCAAACTTCAAAGATATTGACCGCTGCTGGGAGGCTGTAAAACACAGTCAGCGCCCGCGTATTCATACGTTCATCGGTACTTCGCCACTGCATCGCGCAATTCCTAACCTCGACATGGACGAAATGGCTGAACGGATTCACGACTGCGTCACCCATGCCCGCAATTTATGTGATAATGTCCAGTGGTCTAGCATGGATGCAACGCGAACAGAATGGGATTTTCTGAAAAGGACGGTCAATATTGCGATTAAGGCGGGGGCCACAACAATTAACATTCCTGACACCGTGGGCTACACCGAACCCGTAGAATCTGCCGATTTGATAGCGCGCCTGATTGCCGAAGTGGATCGTGCCGATACCGTGATTTTTTCAACCCACTGTCATAACGACCTCGGCATGGCGACAGCTAATTCACTGGCTGCCGTTCAGGGTGGCGCACGCCAAATTGAATGTACGATCAATGGTTTGGGCGAACGCGCGGGCAATACTGCACTCGAAGAAGTGGTGATGGCGCTTAAGGTCCGCAAGGATATAATGCCTTTTGAAACCAAGATTGACACCCAAAAAATTATGAACATTTCGCGCAGAGTAGCCACGGTTTCCGGTTTTCCGGTGCAGTTTAACAAGGCAATTGTTGGCAAGAATGCTTTCGCGCATGAATCAGGCATCCACCAAGACGGCATGCTAAAAAATCGCGAAACTTTCGAGGTCATGCGTCCCGAGGATGTCGGTCTGGCTGGCACTACCTTGCCACTTGGCAAACATTCTGGCCGCGCAGCTTTGCGTGCAAAACTTTCCGAACTTGGCTTTGAAATGGCTGATAACGAACTTAAAGATGTTTTCGTTCGCTTTAAGGATTTGGCCGACCGCAAAAAGGAAGTTTTTGATGATGATCTGATCGCAATGGTCCGTCAAAACAACACTGAAGACGACCATTTGAAGCTGAAAGACCTGACAGTTATCTGCGGCATGAACGGCCCACAAAGGGCTACGATGGTTTTGGAAATTGATGGTGAAGACCACAGCACTTCCGCCACAGGGGATGGACCCGTGGATGCTACATTTAATGCAGTCAAAGTACTGTTTGCACACAATGCCCACTTACAATTGTATCAGGTCCACGCCGTGACAGAGGGCACCGATGCACAAGCGACAGTGTCAGTCCGAATGGAGGAAGATGGCCGCATCGCCACAGGTCAATCTGCAGATACCGATACGGTTGTGGCATCCGCCAAGGCCTACATAAACGCGCTGAACCGCCTTTTGGTGAGACGCGAAAAAACTCCGCCAGGGGTAGATATGCCCGAAATTCGCTACACGGACGCGGGCGAGTAATTTTCTGTAGAACGGTTGCAGCGTCGTTTGTCGTCGCTACAACCGAGCAGTGAATACTTAAATGTACAAATCAAAATTTGTGGCTATTTAGGCAATTCTGACAAGACTAACACATAAGTCAAAAGATTTTCGACATAATCGTAGCTGAATGACGCTTAAACAGTCCAGAAATCCCCTTCCCCCCAATGCCTACGCACCCTATATATCCATAACGTTCGCAACCTTGATATTTTTTGGGGAGAATCGCGCACGCATCATCTATGGGAACGGCACAGCAATGTTTGGCTTAGGCAATCTTTTTTCGTCCGATATGGCGATCGACCTCGGGACCGCGAACACACTGGTCTACGTCAAGGGTAAGGGCATTGTTTTGTCTGAACCTTCAGTTGTAGCCTACCACATGAAAGACGGAGTTCGTAAAGTGTTGGCTGTTGGCGAAGATGCAAAATTGATGCTGGGCAGAACACCCGGATCGATACAAGCGATCCGCCCAATGCGAGAAGGCGTAATCGCTGATTTTGATACAGCGGAAGAGATGATCAAGCATTTCATCCGCAAGGTTCATAAACGTTCAACCTTTTCAAAACCCAAGATCATTGTTTGTGTACCCCACGGTGCAACCCCAGTTGAGAAACGCGCGATTCGCCAGTCAGTTTTATCCGCCGGAGCACGGCGCGCGGGTTTGATTGCTGAACCCATTGCAGCAGCCATTGGTGCGGGCATGCCAATCACGGACCCAACAGGTAATATGGTTGTGGACATAGGCGGAGGAACCACGGAGGTAGCAGTGCTGTCCCTCGGTGACATCGTTTATGCACGCTCAGTGCGAGTTGGTGGTGACCGCATGGACGAGGCGATCATTTCTTACCTGCGCCGTCAACATAACCTGTTGATTGGTGAAGCCACCGCAGAACGCATCAAAACATCTATTGGCACGGCGCGTATGCCAGACGATGGTCGCGGTCAGTCTATGATGATCCGTGGTCGCGATTTGTTGAATGGTGTGCCAAAAGAAAGTGAAATTAGCCAAGCTCAAGTTGCAGAGGCTCTCGCCGAACCTGTGCAGCAGATTTGCGAAGCTGTGATGACAGCACTTGAGGCTACACCACCAGATTTAGCCGCAGATATCGTAGATCGAGGTGTTATGCTAACCGGTGGGGGTGCATTGCTTGGTGAACTCGACCTTGCGCTGCGTGAACAAACTGGCCTTGCAGTTTCTGTGGCTGACGAAAGCCTGAATTGCGTGGCCATGGGCACAGGTAAAGCATTGGAATACGAACACCAATTGCGCCACGTCATCGACTACGACAGCTAAGCACTTTTAATTCTTAGGGGGGCCACCCCTGTGGCACGGGACAGACAGCAAACAGAGGATTTCGTAAGCCCCGTCCGGCGTCTGCTGGTTGGGGTTTTGGTGTTATTCATGTTTGCCATGTTCCTAGTTTGGCGTATCGATAATCCGCGCGTTGAAAGGTTCCGCATGATCGTCATTGACGCGGTTGTGCCAAATCTAAACTGGGCTATGGCCCCAGTCACAGGCGTGATAAATCTTTTGTCTGACTTCCAGTCTTACCAACGGCTTGCACATCAAAATTCAGACCTGCGTCACGAACTACAAGATATGAAAAGCTGGCGCGAAGCAGCAATTCAACTAGACCAAGAAAATGCGCGGCTCCGTGATCTTATCAATGTGCAGTTGGACCCACAGCTGACACGGATCACAGGTGTTGTACTGGCAGATTCAGGCTCGCCATTTCGTCAGTCAGTATTGCTAAACGTTGGAGCGCGTGATGGTATTTTAGATGGATGGCCCGCAATGGACGGCATCGGATTAGTCGGTCGCATCTCCGGCGTCGGCAATGAAACATCACGTGTAATCCTTGTCACTGATACATCCAGCCAAATTCCTGTCACAATCCAGCCATCGGGTCAGCGGGCCATTCTATCGGGCGACAACACCATCAATCCGCTCCTGCAATTCATTGAAGATCCTGACCAGGTAAGACCGGGCGATCGCATTGTGTCATCTGGTGATGGAGGCGTTTTCCCCGCTGATTTGTTGGTAGGGCAACTTGCGCGGGGCACAGATGGACGGCCAAGGGCACGCCTATCAGCGGATCTTGAGCGCATTGAATTTTTACGTGTCTTGCGCAGTCAGCCAACCGCGCGGATCAACGAAGCGGGGTCACTTTTAGCGCCACTAATTACCCCAGTCTTACCAATTGAGGCAAACCGGGGCGCTGAATTGTCTGGGAGTGGCAGTGATGGCTGATAACACCCTTAACCGCCGTCGGAGGACCGGACGGTTGACTTTTTTGTTTATTGGCCTGTTCATTGTCTTCTCTCACCTCATCCCACTCGAAACTGTTCCACCAAGCTTGGGCAGCAGTTCACTTGTTCCACTCGAGCGGCACAACGCAACGTCAGCCGCCAATTTTAAAATTGAAGAATTTCTTGATCCTATTCGCTGGATAGCGCCCAACTTTCTTATTTTGTTGGCTGTGACATGGGTCACTAGACGCCCATCGTTTGCACCTATCTGGGTGATTGCGGTGCTATTTTTATTAGCAGACTTTTTGTTTCAACGCCCACCTGGGCTTTGGACCGCACTTGTTTTAATCCTGACAGAAATCCTACGTGGACGATCAAGGTCAATTCGATCCCTGCCGTTCTGGTTGGAGTGGGTCACTGTCGCAATTGGCATAACGGTGATTTCTAGCATCTATCGGTTAACATTATTAATGGTTTTGGTCCCACAAGGGCCACTGGGGCTGACAATACTACAGTTGGGCCTTACTTTAGTCACCTATCCAGTTGTTGTGTTCGTGTCCTATGCCTTGTTCGGTGTAAATCGGCCAGCGCCAGGTGAAGTGGATGCTCTCGGGCATCGAATATGAAAGTGCGGCACCAATTATGAAACGCGGCCCCAGAGAAACCGAAGAAGGTACGCGCCGCTTGTCACGACGTGCGTTATTACTTGGTGGTGTTCAGCTTAGCATTATCGCAGCTTTGGGTGCACGCATGGCGTCAATGCAGGTTGATCAAGCCGCCGAATTTCGAATGCTGGCTGAGGAAAACCGCATTAACATTGGGCTTATTCCGCCAGCACGCGGATTGATATACGACATCAATGGTGTTGTTTTGGCTGACAACGAACAGCATTACACAATCACAATGACCCGCGAAGGAGCTGGTGATGTGGGAGTGAACGAAATTTTAGCGCGGTTAAATCGTCTTGTCGCACTTGATCATGACCGAGTAGAGAAAGCGCGCGAAGAATTAGGCGCGCGCAGTCCGTTTGTGCCTGTAACCGTTGCTCAACGCGTGTCATGGCAGGATGTCGCAAGGGTAAACGTTAACGCCCCCGCTCTGCCCGGTGTTGTCGCCGAACTGGGACGCAGCCGCATCTATCCGCAGGGCTTAGACATGGCGCACGTCGTGGGCTACGTTGGCCCCGTGAGCGATTTTGATCTTAGCAAGATCGATGACCGTGACCCCTTGTTGCAAATCCCTCGTTTCCAAATTGGTAAGACAATGGTGGAAAATAAACTTGAACGGGAATTGCGCGGTTCCGCGGGCACAAAAAGGGTAGAAGTAAACGCCGCTGGCCGCGTTATGCGCGAGCTAGACCGCATAGAGGGTACACCAGGTGCAGATGTACAATTAACTGTCGACGCGCGACTGCAAAACTACATTCAAGCGCGGTTGAGTGGTGAATCAGCCGCCGCCATCGTGATTGATGTGACAAACGGCGACGTCGTTGGGATCGGATCCGCACCAAGCTATGATCCGAACGTTTTCGTTGAAGGCATTTCCGTTGCCTTGTGGGATGATTTGAACGAACGTGATGTGCATTCAAGCCTGCACCGTCGTCCATTGGCCGCCAAAACTGTTCAAGGCACCTACCCACCAGGATCGACATTCAAAATGGTGACGGCACTTGCTGCCCTTGAAGATGGGGCCATTGGTCCAGATGAAACTGTACGCTGTGTCGGGCATACTGATGTGTCTGACGTGCGTTTTCATTGCTGGAAGCGGGCTGGTCACGGTAATATGAATCTCAACGAAAGCCTGAAACAATCGTGCGATGTCTATTATTACGATATCAGCCAACGTGTCGGTATCGACAAGATCGCCGCGATGGGTCGCAAATTGGGCCTGGGTGAGCGTCACGATTTACCAATGTCCGCCATTCGCACTGGCATCATGCCAGACAAAGCTTGGAAACGTGATGCGCGCGGTGAAGATTGGCGAATTGGTGATACTGTCAACGCAAGCATTGGCCAAGGTTACGTATTAACCTCTCCTTTACAACTTGCCGTGATGGCAGCGCGCATCGCAACAGGTCGTGCTGTTAAACCGCGGCTTGTGCGTTCAATTAACGGGGTAGATGAACCGTCGGGCGCGGGTGAAAGCCTCGGCCTGAACGAAAACAACCTGCGCCGCGTGCGAAGTGCGATGTATGACGTTTCTAACCATCCGCGCGGCACCGGTTATCGCACTCGAATCGCTTCCGAAGAGTTTCGCATAGCAGGTAAAACTGGCACCAGCCAAGTACGCCGCATTACGCAGGCAGAGCGTGAAGTTGGCGTCACCCGCAACGAAGACCTACCATGGAATAAACGTGATCATGCGCTTTTTGTGGCATACGCTCCAGCTGATAATCCTAAATATGCAGTCGCAGTTGTTGTTGAACACGGTGGAGGTGGATCTACCACCGCGGCACCCATTGCACGCGATGTTATGCTGCAGGCACTTTACGAAGGCACGCCGCCATTGTCCGCCTATCCGTCAGCCACACGCGGTCAGATTGCAGATCAACAACGCCGCCTGAATTCACTTATCCGCGACATCCAGCCTGGCCGCGATACGGACGAGGTCTGATGAGTTATCTTGAATACCAACTCAAATTTGTTCCTGTCGGCTTTCGTAAGCTTTTGTATTTAAATTGGCCAATCGTTGCCTTAGTCACGGCAGTATCAGGCTTTGGTTTCTTAATGCTTTATTCAGTCGCTGGCGGGTCAATGACCCCTTGGGCGAGCCCACAAATTCAACGGTTTGGTCTTGGCGTTGCCGTGATGATGGGCATGGCGATGGTCCCTATCTGGTTTTGGCGCAACTTAGCTGTTGTTGGGTATTTATTGGCTTTAGCCTTACTGCTGCTCGTCGAATTCATTGGTGTAGAACGCAACGGTTCGCAGCGTTGGCTCGACCTGGGACCTATTGATATACAACCCTCTGAGCTGATGAAGATCACGCTCGTTGTGCTAATGGCCGCCTATTACGATTGGTTACCCCTAAACAAAGTTAGCAAGCCACAATGGATCATCTTTCCTCTACTGTTTATCGCAGCACCCGCCTATCTAGTACTGAGTCAACCTGATCTTGGTACGACCGTTCTATTGGTATCAGGAGGGGGCGCAGTTATGTTCTTGGCGGGTGTTCACTGGGCCTATTTCGCAAGTGTGATTGCCGGCGCTTTGGGCCTTGTAACTGCAGTGTTTCAGACGCGTAACACTGGCTGGCAAATGCTCAAAGACTACCAATACCGCCGCATCGATACGTTTATAGACCCGACCCAAGACCCTCTGGGTGCTGGCTATCACATCACTCAAGCCAAGATCGCGTTGGGATCAGGTGGTTGGACAGGGCGTGGATTCATGCAAGGCACACAAAGCCGTTTGAATTTTTTGCCGGAAAAACACACTGATTTTATCTTCACGACCTTGGCAGAAGAGTTCGGCTTCATCGGCGCCTTTGGCCTACTCATCCTGTACACCCTGATTATAATTTTTTGCGTACAGTCCGCTATGACCAACAAAGATCGCTTTGCCTCCCTCGTGACGATGGGCGTCGCAGTGACGTTCTTTTTGTTCTTTGCAGTCAATATGGCTATGGTCATGGGACTTGCGCCTGTTGTCGGTGTGCCCTTACCACTTGTTAGCTATGGAGGATCCGCAATGTTAGTTTTAATGGTAGCGTTTGGACTGGTACAGTCCGCCCACGTGCATAAACCGCGATGACCAGAAATTCTCCTATCCGGGTATTATTTTCCGCTGGCGACGCAGCTTGGCCCGAATATATCTCCTCACTACCGTCTGCATTTACCGCACAAGGCCTATTAGTTGATGTGTCGCGCGATCATGCGCCTGACACAGTCGATTATATCATTGCCGCCCCAAATGGCCCCGTACAAGATTTCGAACCGTTTACGCACTGCAAGGCTGTGCTGAACCTTTGGGCAGGCGTCGAAGATATCGCCACCAATAAGACCCTAACTCAACCGCTCGCACGTATGGTCGACCCAGGCCTGACCAATGGTATGGTCGAATGGGTTGTCGGGCACACACTACGCCACCACCTAGGCATAGACGACCACATCAACGGGCAAGACGGTATTTGGCGCAACGCCTATCCACCACTGGCACAAAATCGACCAATAACGATCCTTGGCCTTGGAGCACTTGGCGCCGCATGTGCCAGAATGCTCACCGCATTGGGTTTCCCTGTAACAGGCTGGAGCCGTTCACAAAAAGAAATTTCAAACGTAATTTGCCTGTCTGGCACTGACGGATTGCGTAAAGCCTTGACAGATGCTCAAGTTGTCATCCTATTGCTTCCCCTTACAGATGCTACAACTAATATCCTGAATGCCAAAAGACTGGGGCTTCTTGCAGATGGCGCATTCGTCATCAACCCAGGGCGTGGTCCCCTGATTAACGATGATGCGCTTCTTAATGCACTTGATTTAAATATCCGCCACGCAACATTGGACGTTTTTCGAACTGAACCATTACCCAAAAAACACCCCTTTTGGACACACCCTAAGGTGACAGTAACCCCACATATTGCGTCTGCAACGCGGGCTAGTACAGCCTCACTTTGCATCGCTGAAAACATTCGGCGCGGCGAAGACGGCTTACCTTTCCTGCACCTCGTAAATCGCAGCGAAGGATACTAAATCTTGCATTTGCATTGAAAATATTCCCTGAAGTCAACAAGGGCAGAGCCTCCCCTTCCCCTAAACACGCGCATTTAATGCAGCCTGGGTGGCTTATTCGGATTCATACCTGGATTTGCACCCGGCTGGTCATTAGAAGTTCCTGGCATCTGTGGAGCTGGCAAATCAAACCGTAGCCCAACTTTAGCAACCCTTTCCGACACCGTGTCACCTCCTGCCAGATGCGCAACATCCAGCATGCCCACTTCAATACCAGAAAACACCAATGCCTCATTAACAGCTGCGGTTAACGCGCCCTCGGCACCCTCAATCGTACCAACAAACGCCAGCATATGCCCACGCCCACCGCCTTCATAGATGACACCACACAGATAGGCCTCAACCGCCAACCCTGCTGCAATAGCCAGCTTTCGGTCTAGAGCTTCCAGCAAAACGTCAGGCAAACCATTAGGGGCAGTCAGTTCCGTAATTTGGCCATTAACTTCTTCAGGATCAGCTCCCAATGTTTGAGCTAACCAGTCCACAGCCTCTGCTGGTACCAGCATCGCGGACGGGGCCACGCCCATGTTCAGCGCCATCCCAATCTGCTGGCCTTCAAGCATCTGCGCCATTCCACGCCCAGACAGCGCTGCATATGGCGCAATTTCTTTTCCATAAAATTCAGACATTCGTGCCTCGCGATCAAAAATCAAAACGAACTTTTGATCCTCTGCTTCAAACATAGCAGGTGAAATCTGGTCTCCTTCAACCTCTGCTTCAAGCAACATGAAAAGTTCCGACTCCGCCAACCGTTCATAAAACTGCAACCGCGCCAGATCATCGGCATCGTCAGTAGTCATTGCTGCGTGGGCTCGATCAATTTCAGTTATTTCTGCTTCCTTAAAAGTTATTTCCGTTATTTCAGCCATTTAAAACCTCTTTCACACGAGCTCGCAGCGCAGGCAGAACATCCTCTGCAAACCACGAATTTTTCTTTAGCCACCCGGTATTGCGCCATGACGGATGAGGCAAGACAAAGGTGCTAGGCGCGTGGTCACGCCATCCCGCAACAGTTTCTGTAACACCTGTTTTTAAACCCAGATGAAAGCGTTGCGCTGACGCACCAATCAGAACCCGTAAACGCACATCTGGAAGGTTCGCAATCACGCGGTCATGCCATGTTTGACCACAAATCTTAGGTGGCAAAAGGTCAGATCCTTTGGCGTTATATCCAGGAAAACAAAAGGCCATCGGCACTATTGCTACACGGTTTCGATCATAAAATATGGCATCACTTAGGTCTAACCAATCACGCAAACGATCCCCTGAAAAATCTGTAAATGGGCGTCCACTTTTATGTACTTTTATTCCAGGGGCCTGTCCTGCAATTAACAACCGCGCTGTTCGCTCAAACCAAACAATTGGGCGTGGCGCATGTGAGGTGTGCGTGGAAGCGAAACGATCCGCACACAGAGTGCAGTCGGAGATTTGGGAGGCCAATGTCATGGATTATACGTATACCAACTTTACTACAAAACCAGCTAAGCCGAAGGTAAATCAGTCAATTCAGATCAACTTTTGACAATTGCGTTGTAAAAATATGAGGTCTGCCAACATATTATAGCCAAATTGTGCTCTTATTAAAAATAGTGACAGGTTAATCTGTCACTTAAGACAAAGTCTCCAAAAGAGCCCGACCCAAGGTAGTATATACATTCAATGCTTGAGTTT
Source organism: Octadecabacter sp. (assembly GCA_047635635.1). Lineage (GTDB taxonomy): Bacteria > Pseudomonadota > Alphaproteobacteria > Rhodobacterales > Rhodobacteraceae > Octadecabacter. Next base: position 38,164 of record JBLILC010000013.1, read on the forward strand.
GTGAACGTCAGTAAGTCGTTTTGGACAGGAACCCAGCGCAAGGTTATCCTTGATTGCGCCAGTTTTCGTGTTGAATTAGGCAAGTCTCTGGGCATTCTGGCTCCAAACGGCACCGGTAAGACAACAATCATCAACATGATGGCGGGTCTTGAAAAGCCCGATGAAGGTCAAGTTAACCGTTCTTGTCGCGTTTCTTTTCCATTAGGCTTTATGGGTGGGGTTGTGAATCGCCACACGGCTCGCGAAAACAGCCGCTTTATTGCCCGCATGTATGGTCTTGACCCTGATTACGTTGAGGCGTTTTGCCGCTGGATGGCAGGAATCGAAGAATACTTCGACATGCCAGTGGGCACTTATTCCCAAGGCATGCGGGCACGTTTTACGTTTTCCTTGATGCTGAGCCTTGATTTCGACATCTACTTGATTGACGAAGGCATGCCGCAAACTACAGACGTGGAGTTCAACCGCAAAGCAGGACAGGTTCTCAAAGAGCGATTGATCGATACGACGGTCATCATTGTCTCACATCAAGCAGACACGCTTGAAAGATTCACCCGATCAGCTGCCGTTCTTAAAGACGGTCATTTGATCATGTTTGACACCTTGGAAGAAGCGAAACAGGTTTATGACTACGAAACCCAAGGCACAGAAATTCCGAATACGACTCAGTTCGAGCACGGCTAACGCTGCTGCTGCACCCATTTCGACGCCATCGCAGACTGTCCCAGTCACACCAACTCGGCAGCCCAATCCTCAAGATGAAACCAAACTCCAGCCTGGTGCTTTCGCAAGCGCTATGGACAGCCCAGCCACAGTATTGTCCGAGACAGGCATTGATGCGATCAAACAAGAAAATCTGACAGGTCGTCAGTTGCGCATGGCACGTCGTATGGCGCAAAAGAACGGCCTCGCCGTGACGTCTGATTTCGATGCAGTGCGACAGTTAAGAAAGCGGGGTATGGAGCCCTTCCAGCGTGCCCATGTATTTGATCTAGTTACACCAAATGACGACCAAACCAAGATAACCATCGGTCAGATGCAGGCTGCATCTGACAAAATGCCTGCTGAACAGGAAAGGGTACAATTGCCTCAAACTGTGCGGCACAGGCAAAGCTTGCCGTCTATTCAGGTTGGCGCAGACGATAATCCAGCCGATCGTCGTGCTGGTGAAATTCGTCGCATCCAGATGGATATCGCCAAAAGGCGCCGCAAAAACGTCATTTCACTTATAGCACGTCTGGCGATGTTTGTGTTCTTACCGACAATTGTAGCAAGCTATTATTTTTATGTTATTGCAACGCCGATGTTTGGCACGCATTCCCAAATGGTTATCAAACAAGCTGAAGGTTCTCGCAGCGGTGGATTGGGTAGCCTGTTTCAGGGAACTGGCCTTGCCACCCAAACCGACAGTACAACAGTGCAATCCTACATGACCTCACTTGAAGCCTTTATTCGCCTCGACACGGACCATGGATTTACAGAACACTTCTCAGACCTCAGCATCGATTCAGTCCAACGGCTGGCAATTGGTGCCACCCGAGACGATGCATATGATGTATTTCTGGACCATGTCCAAATTGGCTACGACCCCACCGAAGGGTTTCTAAAAATGGAAGTTATTGCGGCCAATCCTTCCAAAAGCCAAGAGTTTTCTGAAGCGTTAATTGGCTACGCGGAAGAACAGATCAACCAGCAAACACAAAGAGTCCGCGAAGACCAGATGGCCGGCGCCCAAGAGACCTATGCAGGCGCAGAAGCTCGTCGAGTTAACGCTCTTAAAGAACTTGTACGCATCCAAGAAGAAGTGCAACAGAGCGATCCCATCGCCCAATCAGCAGCGCTGCAACAGCGGATCACGACTCTTGAAATTCGGCTTGATGATGAACGACTGAACCTTGCTAGTCTCTTGGAAAACAGTCGTCCAAATGCCGCGTCCCTAAACGCCACAGAGTCTGAAATTAGACTTCTTGAAAATCAGATCGGACTGCTGCGCAGTGAATTGTCAGGCGGCAGCGGTGGATCACTGGTATCCAACAACGCTCGCATGCGCCAAGCGGAAGAAAACTATGTCTTCCAGGTCGCCAACGTTCAGGCCACACTTATGCAAATGGATACGGCACGGATTGAAGCTACTCGACAGAGTCTTTATCTAACGATTTCCGTGTCCCCCATAGCGCCAGATTCCCCTACCTACCCAAAAGCTTTTGAAAACACGGTCTTGGCGTTTCTGATTTTCTCTGGCATCTATATGATGATTTCTCTCACAGTCTCTATCCTTCGTGAACAGGTAAGCTCTTGATGAAAAAAGTACAAATTGGGTCGGTTACGGCCTCAAACGATCACCCTTTGACGATTATTGCAGGTCCATGCCAGCTGGAATCTTTGGCCCATGCCCGCATGATTGCTGAAGAGATGGCAAAGGTCTGTGACGCCCATGGTGCGCAGTTTGTGTTTAAAGGCAGTTATGACAAAGCCAACCGCACATCCCTTTCGGGCAAGCGAGGACTAGGCATAGACGAAGGTCTTGAAATCCATAGCGCAATTAAAGCAGAATTTGGCTGCCCCGTACTGACCGACATCCACACGGCCGATCAATGCGCGCAAGTGGCTGAAATCGTTGATATTCTGCAAATACCTGCGTTTCTATGCCGCCAAACTGATCTGTTGTTGGCAGCGGGTGAAACAGGTGCTGCTATAAACATCAAAAAAGGCCAGTTTCTTGCACCGTGGGATATGGCCAATGTCGTTTCTAAAATTGAATCCACTTCTAATAAACGTATCCTATTAACAGAACGCGGAGTCTCGTTTGGCTACAATGCCCTTGTGACTGACATGCGTTCTTTGCCTGAAATGATGAAAACTGGATACCCAGTGGTAATGGATGCAACGCACGCCGTCGCTCAGCCTGGCGGTCTTGGAGGTTCAAGCGGTGGACAACGTGAATTCGCCCCTGTTCTAGCCCGTGCTGCTGTAGCGCTTGGCATTGGTGCTGTATTTTTGGAAACTCACGAAGACCCCGACAATGCGCCATCAGACGGACCCAACATGATAGCATTGCGAGATATGAACGGAGTTATCAAAACACTTATGGCACTAGATGCAGTTGCAAAAGAAGATCCCGTTCGGCTTTAAACTTGTTATTTTTCAAAGCAAGCCAGCTTTAGCGTCTCTGGCAGATTCAACTCAAGGTCACTTCAGTAATGTTAATTAGCAAATGGTTATGCATATTTTTTAGGCTCCAAACAATTATCTTCATTTTGTTTCAAACTCTGTCCAAAACGGCAAAAAAATTCCTAACTGGCATCATCACGCCGAAACATTCAGCGAGCCAGACACCAGCTTTGCCGTACGTATTCAGAAAATTTTTGCGAGATTAACAGATTATGAAAAAAACACTATGACCGTCATAGATAGTGTTGCTACACCGCGTGGTAACTTGTCGATGCGCAAGGTCTTGGTAGTCTGATTGCATACATTGCGACTTCATTGCAATAAACAGCGAAGTGTCTGAAAACCGACATTGTGAGCAACCTTGATTCCGCTATTGAACTGTTCATGAACCTAATTTAACGATTGCCTATCAAGTTACACCACGCGCTGATTACATTGAATGTCATGTTCAGCCTAATCATCAACAGCAGTGTTGATCTCAGAATTTTGCATGATCTAACTATTAAAATTGTGCCAAACCTGCCTTAAGTGCTGAAAGAACTGCCAGCGAATGCATGCCTTGGCGACATTAATAATGCAGTGATGCAAATTCTGGTCGTCGGCTAAATAGACAATTCCAAGAACTAGTCACGCTGGCACACTTTGAAGCCTAGCACATTGCCAAGTATGCAATCGTTGCCTCTGATGTGACCTTGCTAACCATTATTTATACTACTTAAGCTAACTGCATAGGTATTCAGCCAAATTCTATTGCGCCAAAAATCGTTTTCCTCATAGTTCTAAGACCACTTGAAATTCACTAAATTCAGC
>JBLILC010000014.1:0-36350 GCA_047635635.1 Octadecabacter sp.
TCGCTGACGGACTGCCACAGGGCAAAGCCCTCGACATCGCTGAATCCGGACCCTCAGAAGGCTTCGATGCGACTATGTCTGGCACATCCGATTACGCTGACATTTCTGGCGCAGACGTGTGCATTGTCACTGCAGGCGTGGCACGAAAGCCAGGCATGTCGCGTGACGACCTCTTGGGCATTAACCTCAAGGTTATGAAATCAGTTGGCGAAGGTATCGCGAAACACGCGCCGAATGCCTTTGTAATTTGCATCACAAACCCGCTTGATGCGATGGTATGGGCTTTGCGCGAATTTTCTGGCCTACCACACCATATGGTATGTGGCATGGCAGGTGTGCTGGACAGCGCTCGTTTCCGTCATTTTCTAGCCGCTGAATTTGGTGTGTCTATGCGTGACGTAACGGCTTTTGTTCTAGGTGGTCACGGTGACACCATGGTTCCACTTGCACGTTATTCAACGGTTGGTGGCATCCCTCTGCCCGACCTCATCGAAATGGGCTGGACAACACAAGATAAACTCGATGCAATTGTCCAAAGAACCCGCGATGGTGGCGCTGAAATAGTTGGTCTGTTGAAAACAGGGTCTGCATATTATGCACCGGCAACATCAGCGATTGAAATGGCAGAAGCATTTCTGAAGGATCAGAAGCGTGTTCTGCCCTGTGCAGCATATGTTGACGGCGCTTTGGGCTTGAACGGAATGTACGTTGGCGTACCAACAGTAATCGGTGCTGGCGGCGTCGAACGTGTTATTGATATTAAGATGGACAAAACCGAACAGGCAATGTTCGACAGTTCCGTTGCGGCAGTCAAAGGTCTAGTTGATGCATGCAAGGGCATCGATTCTTCACTGACTTGATCCTAGTACTTTATCTCAGAAATAGTCAAAGGCGTCTCAATTGGGGCGCCTTTCATGTTAAGATGACCAGCCAAGACCACTTCTACCTACAGCATAAATTTTCTTCATCGTGATTTCTAAAATAAAAAGGTGCGTTTTAAGCATGCACAGATGTGCTATTACTAACCAATTCTATTTTTTGTGATCACACAATTTATAGCTGTGATCACAAATGTCGCTTTTCAGGCTACAAGCTGAAAAAGCCATTCGTCACTCCCGTTTAACAAGTCTATAGCAAGTTAACGCTTATCAGACCGAAGGACGGATTTATGAATATCCACGAATATCAGGCTAAGGCGCTTCTTGCATCTTACGGGGCACCCATCAGCGATGGTCGCGCGGTCCTCAAGGCAGAAGACGCAAAGACAGCAGCTAGCGAATTGGACGGGCCACTTTGGGTCGTTAAGGCGCAGATCCACGCAGGTGGTCGTGGCAAGGGTCACTTTAAAGAAGCCGGTGCTGGCGAGGCAGGCGGTGTACGACTGACCAAATCAGTAAGCGAAGCCGCAGAAGAAGCCAAAAAAATGTTGGGGCGCACTTTAGTAACACACCAAACTGGACCAGCAGGCAAACAAGTCAACCGCGTCTATATCGAAGATGGCGCAGGTATTGAGTCTGAATTCTATCTTGCACTATTAGTGGATCGTCAGTCATCGCGCATTGGATTCGTTGTTTCAACCGAAGGCGGCATGGACATTGAACAGGTTGCTGCCAATACCCCAGAAAAAATTATTAATTTCACCGTTGATCCAGCCACAGGCTATCAGGCTTTTCACGGGCGCCAAGTTGCATTCACGCTTGGCCTCAAGGGCCAGCAGGTCAAACAATGCATCAACCTCATGGGTCTGTTGTACAAAGCGTTCGTTGAAAAAGACATGGAAATGCTTGAGATCAATCCGCTGATTGTCACTAGTGCCGGTGATCTCAAAGTGCTCGATGCTAAGGTGTCTTTTGACGGCAACGCGATTTACCGTCATGCGGATATCGCAAGCCTGCGCGATGAAACCGAAGAAGACCCCAAAGAACTTGCAGCTTCAAAATTTGACCTGAACTACATCGCGCTCGACGGTGAAATTGGCTGCATGGTCAACGGAGCAGGTCTTGCGATGGCGACAATGGACATAATCAAATTGTATGGTGCGGAACCTGCAAATTTCCTTGATGTAGGCGGCGGCGCAACCAAAGAAAAAGTCACCGAAGCATTCAAGATTATCACGTCCGACCCACAGGTAAAAGGCATCCTTGTGAACATCTTCGGCGGCATCATGCGCTGCGATGTTATTGCAGAAGGTGTGGTTTCTGCAGTCAAAGAAGTCGGCCTGAAGGTACCACTTGTTGTGCGTCTTGAAGGTACGAACGTTGATGAAGGCAAAGCCATCATAAACAATTCTGGTCTGGATGTAATTGCAGCGGACGACCTTAAAGACGGTGCCGAAAAGATCGTTAAAGCCGTCAAAGGCTAACCTGCGCCCATCGCACCAGTTCAAGAATTCGAAGGAGCCTAACATGGCCATTCTCATCGACGAAAATACTAAAGTCATCTGTCAGGGCCTCACTGGCTCACAGGGTACTTTCCACTCCGAACAAGCAATTTCTTACGGTACCAAAATGGTTGGCGGGGTCACCCCTGGTAAGGGCGGCCAGACGCATCTCGACCTACCAATTTATAATTCTGTCCACGAGGCGATGCATGTAACCGGGGCTAACGCCTCCGTTATCTATGTACCACCACCGTTTGCTGCTGATTCAATCCTCGAAGCTATTGATGCGGAAATGGAACTAATCATCTGCATTACCGAAGGCATTCCCGTACTAGACATGATGAAGGTCAAACGCGCTCTCGAAGGGTCGAAATCCCGCCTAATTGGACCAAATTGCCCTGGGGTGATCACACCAAACGCCTGTAAGATAGGTATCATGCCTGGCCACATTCACAAACGTGGATCTGTCGGTGTTGTGTCGCGCTCCGGTACGTTGACCTATGAAGCGGTAAAGCAAACTAGCGACAGTGGCCTTGGCCAGTCAACAGCCGTTGGCATTGGCGGCGACCCAATTAAGGGCACGGAACATATCGACATCCTAAATATGTTTCTGGATGACGAAGAGACACATTCAATGATCATGATCGGTGAAATTGGTGGGTCTGCTGAAGAAGAGGCCGCAGAATTTCTCACAGCGCAAAAGAAGAAAGGTCGCTGGAAACCTACTGCTGGGTTCATCGCAGGCCGCACTGCCCCCCCCGGACGTCGCATGGGCCACGCCGGTGCAATTGTTGCAGGAGGCAAAGGTGACGCTGAGTCTAAAATCGAAGCTATGAAATCCGCTGGCATCATCGTGGCCGACAGTCCGGCAACTTTGGGTGAGGCTGTTTTGAAGGCTATTGGATAAGCGTCTCGCTGTGTTGGGAGTGGGGGGCTGATGTCCCCCAACAATACTTTTTTCAAATACTCGGTCACAGTTACACCACGATCCCTAAATCATGTCACGACTTAAACATAAGAAATCGGTAGATACTCAATGCCTCTAATTCGAAACGACGATCAATTGCATTATCTAGCACATGTCTTAAAATACGCAGGCGTTTCTGTAGAGCAATGTCTCATGATGCGATTTGGTCTCCTTGGATTTCAGTGTTCAACATTTGTGCCAACACCCAGGTACCTTCCCTGTTCAAGCACAGCTCCACTGCATGCTCCCCTGAACGCATTGGAAGACTTTGCTGCACAGAAACGGATAGCAGGTTTTTTCGCTATGCTCAGTGATCAAATCACGCTCTTAACTCCTACTTTCAAAATTTGGCAATGCATGCAGTTTAAGAAAATTGGTCAAATTTTAAATCATTTAATGTCCCATCAGATAAAAGAATTCTCAAAAAAATTGCTTATTTACAAAAAAGATTTCATGCCAAAGATAGCGTTTTTATCGCATATTGTGGTAATTTTTAAAATGGAGAATGGTTGCGGCAGGATCGCTGCACATTCAGTTAAGCCAGCCAGCAAACATGCCAACATGCGAAGCATCCAGCAAAATCAATGTAGACCTGATAAAAACAGTGATGGGGAGATCAATACTTTTGATCGCCAATGCAAAATGGTGAGTGGATTTCATGCAAAAACTGCGATCGTCCAAGCGTGCAGCAAAAAACCAAATGGTTCCCGAGGTCACAATGTGTCTCACCAACTTTGTAACATGCAAATTCCGCGCCGGTGTGATCCATGAGACTTGAACACTACGCAGCACAAACACCCATACTCCCGTCCCCGTTTCTGACCAAGGTGCCGAAATGACTGAACAATCTTCCAACGACCAATTCCATGCATCGTCCTTCATGCAAGGCCATAACGCGGAATATATCGAACAGCTGTATGCAAAGTATGCGGATGATCCAAACGCGGTAGATGAAAGCTGGCATGTGTTTTTTAAGTCATTAGGCGACACGCCTGCGGATGCTAGGGCTGAGGCAGATGGCCCATCTTGGGCGCGGAAGGATTGGCCCCCCATTCCGAATGATGATCTAACGGCTGCACTGGATGGTCAATGGGCTGCAGAACCCGAGGCCGCTAGTCAAAAGATTAAAGACAAAGCGGTGTCCAAGGGTGTTGAGGTGTCTGAAGAACAGATCCGTAATGCAGTTTTGGATTCGATCCGTGCCCTTATGATCATTCGCGCCTACCGGATCAGAGGGCATCTTGTTGCGGACCTTGACCCACTCGGCATGCGCGAAGGAGTTCCGCACCCTGAACTGGATCCTGCATCCTACGGCTTTAAGTCTTCAGACATGGATCGCCCAATCTTCATAGACAACGTGCTCGGTCTCGAAGTTGCCTCGATGAATGACATCCTCGCTATCGTACAACGTACCTATTGCAGCACTTTTGCGCTCCAATACATGCACATATCCAATCCGCAGGAAGCCGCATGGCTGAAGGAACGCATCGAGGGTCTGGGCAAAGAAATCACGTTCACAAAGCAAGGGCGTAAAGCAATTTTGAACAGCCTTGTTCAGGCCGAAGGTTTTGAAAAATTCTTACATGTCAAATATATGGGTACCAAACGGTTCGGTCTGGACGGTGGCGAAAGCTTGATACCAGCCATGGAACAAATCATCAAACGCGGTGGCCAACTTGGTCTTCGTGACATCGTAATCGGCATGCCCCACCGTGGACGTCTTAGCGTGCTCGCCAATGTGCTGAAAAAACCCTACCGCGCGATCTTCAACGAATTTCAAGGGGGCTCATCCAGCCCCGAAGACGTCGACGGATCTGGCGATGTAAAATACCACCTTGGCGCATCATCTGATCGTGAGTTTGATGGTAATTCAGTCCACTTGTCACTGACTGCAAACCCATCCCACCTTGAGGCCGTGAACCCTGTTGTGCTGGGTAAAGTGCGTGCCAAGCAGGACCAACAGAACGACAAGTCCCGCACGCAATCCATGGCAATCCTGTTGCACGGTGACGCCGCATTCGCGGGTCAAGGCGTTGTGGCCGAAGGTTTTGGACTGTCCGGTCTGCGTGGGCACCGCACCGGCGGCACCATGCACATAGTAGTTAATAACCAAATCGGTTTCACCACCGCGCCACACTTCAGTCGCTCGTCACCTTACCCAACCGACATCGCTTTAATGGTCGAAGCACCCATTTTTCACGTTAACGGCGACGATCCAGAAGCTGTGGTCCACGCCGCACGGGTCGCTACAGAATTCCGTCAAAAATTCCACAAAGACGTGGTCCTGGACATCATTTGTTATCGCCGATTTGGTCATAACGAAGGTGACGAGCCAATGTTCACCAACCCAGTGATGTATAAAAAGATCAAACAACAAAAGACCACGTTGACGCTCTATACAGATCGCCTCGTCAAAGACGGTCTTGTGCCAGAGGGCGAGATTGAGGATATGAAAGAGGAATTCCAGACCTACCTTTCAAATGAATTTGATGCTGGAACGGATTACAAACCCAACAAGGCTGATTGGCTCGATGGAAAATGGTCTCATTTAGATAAGCGCGAGAAAGACAAATACCAACGCGGCAAAACATGGATCAAAAAAGAAACTTTTGATGAAATTGGCAGAGCACTAACAACAGCACCAGATGATTTTCCAATGCACAAAACCTTGGGTCGCATCCTCGCAGCAAAAGCCAAGATGTTTGAAAAAGGTGAGGGTTTAGATTGGGCCACTGGCGAAGCACTGGCCTTCGGCTCGCTCCTGACTGAAGGCTATCCTGTTCGTCTATCCGGTCAGGATTCCGCACGCGGTACATTCTCGCAGCGCCATTCAGCATTGGTCAATCAAGACACCGAAGAACGTTACTATCCACTAAACAACATCCGCGAAGGTCAGGGCAACTACGAAGTCATAGACTCCATGTTGTCGGAATATGCGGTCCTGGGGTTTGAATACGGTTACAGCCTCGCTGAACCCAACGCGCTTACCCTCTGGGAAGCACAATTTGGCGATTTTGCCAACGGTGCTCAGATTATGTTTGACCAGTTCATCAGCTCCGGTGAATCCAAATGGTTGCGCATGTCAGGGCTCGTTTGCTTACTGCCCCACGGCTACGAAGGTCAAGGACCAGAACATTCGTCCTCGCGCCTTGAACGTTTTTTAACTATGTGCGGAGGCGACAACTGGATAGTGGCGAATTGCACTACGCCAGCAAACTATTTTCACATCCTGCGCCGCCAGTTGCATCGCAGCTACCGCAAACCACTGATCATGATGACGCCAAAATCGCTTTTACGTCACAAGATGGCAGTGTCAAAAGCCGACGAGTTCCAAGAAGGTTCGTCCTTTCACCGCGTGTTGTGGGACGATGCTCAACATGGCAATTCCGACACCACGCTGCAACCAGATGACAAAATCAAACGCGTCGTCATGTGTTCCGGTAAAGTCTATTTTGACCTGCTAGAAGAACGTGATAAACGTGGCCTTGAAGATGTCTATATCATGCGCTTTGAACAGTTTTATCCGTTCCCCGCCCAGTCCGCGGTCAAGGAACTTGAGCGCTTTAAAAACGCGCAGATGGTCTGGTGCCAGGAAGAACCCAAAAACCAAGGTGGGTGGTCGTTTATGGAACCTAATATTGAATGGGTCCTGACCCGCATCAAGGCCAAACATTCGCGCCCAAAATACGCTGGCCGCACCGCCGCAGCATCCCCAGCAACGGGTCTCGCGTCCCGCCATAAAGCAGAACAAACCGCACTCGTTGACGATGCGCTTACCGTTAAAGGATCAGAATAATGACCGAAGTCCGCGTCCCCACCCTTGGCGAAAGTGTCAGCGAAGCAACAGTGGCAACCTGGTTCAAAAAGCCTGGCGATACCGTCGCCGTCGATGAAATGTTGTGCGAACTTGAAACGGACAAAGTGACCGTCGAAGTTTCAGCCCCCATCGCTGGCACCCTATCCGAAATAGTCGCCGCCGAAGGCGACACCGTTGGGGTTGATGCCCTTCTCGCGCAGATCAGTGAAGGTGGCGAAGCAACTCCCACAAAGTCAAATAAGAAACAAGATGCACTCCAAGCTAAAGAATTATCTACCGCAAAACCCGAAGCAGAAGCCCCTAAATCTGGCGGCAACGACAATGGCACCGACATAGACATCATGGTCCCCACCCTTGGTGAATCTGTTTCCGAAGCGACCGTCTCCACGTGGTTCAAGAGAGTCGGCGAAGCATTTGAAGCTGATGAAATGCTTTGCGAGCTTGAAACGGACAAAGTTAGCGTGGAAGTCCCAGCGCCAGCCTCAGGCGTGATGACCAAACTTCTCGCCGAAGAAGGCTCAACCGTTGAAGCAGGAGGCAAGCTTGCCATTATGTACACTAATGCATCAACAGCCCCCGCTCCTGCAACAATAGCTGCTGCTGTGTCCACATCCAAAGATGTCGAAGACGCACCTAGCGCCAAGAAATTGATGGAGGAAAACAACCTCACAGACATCAAAGGTACCGGTAAAAATGGTCGCATTATGAAAGAAGACGTGCTTAAGGTGCTTGCAGCACCCGCTCCGGCCCTGGTCACAGCCGCACCACCAAAATCTAATTTGAGTGCTCCTGTTCCTTCCAAGCGGGACACTCGCGAAGAACGCGTCAAAATGACCCGCCTGCGCCAGACTATCGCGCGCCGGCTCAAAGAGTCCCAAAACACCGCCGCTATGCTAACCACCTACAACGAGATCGACATGACTGAAGTCATGGCGTTGCGCAACGAATACAAAGACTTATTCTTAAAAAAGCATGGTGTGAAACTTGGCTTCATGTCGTTCTTCACCAAAGCCTGTGTGCATGCTCTGAACGAAGTGCCCGAAGTTAATGCAGAAATCGACGGCACCGACGTGATTTACAAGAAATACGTCAACATGGGTATCGCTGCAGGCACGCCCACAGGTCTAGTCGTTCCCGTCATAAATGACGCTGACCAAATGTCATTCGCCGTCATTGAAAAAGCCATTGCTACAATGGGTGCAAAAGCACGCGACGGCAAGCTGACCATGGCCGAAATGCAGGGTGGAACATTCACGATTTCTAACGGCGGCGTCTACGGATCTCTAATGTCCTCACCAATCCTCAACCCGCCACAGTCGGGCATCCTAGGCATGCATAAAATCCAGGACCGCCCCATGGCGATCAAAGGTGAAGTCGTGATCCGCCCAATGATGTACTTAGCCCTCAGCTACGATCATCGCATAGTCGACGGCAAAGGCGCAGTAACATTCTTGGTTCGCGTTAAAGAAGCTCTTGAAGATCCACGTCGCCTGTTGATGGACTTGTAACAGGTTCATCGCATGATTTACACCATTGCAGTCCAGGCATTCAATTTGCCTGGCTACCTCGCCCTTACTAGGCGAAGTTTTGACGTAGCCTTTTTCTTGTTGTTTCAGATAACATCCAGTTATTTTATTAAACTATTTCTGACATCTAATGACTAGCTGGATGCCCTATCGATTGCGCTCAATACTGGTTGAATTGCACCTGATCGATTATCTTGCAAACACGCCCTACAATCGTTTCATCGATTTTGTACTAAAGCAGGGGGATCTCACTTTTGAAATCATTTACATCACGCTAATATCCAGTCTCATTTCACTTGGATTTTACCTCCAAATCCCACCAATCTACGTGCAGACACAGTTGAATGTGCCAGGCGTTGTGAGCTTCTGGGCTACCGGCCTGTCGTGCTTAACCTCAACAACAGGCGCATACTCGCGCACTTTATGTGACCCCAATTTTGCCACCTACACGTCCTCCCGCAAAGCCCGATTGGGACAATAAGGCAAATGCATTGCTTACACCATGAAAGTCGCCCCATGACCCCAGAACTCACAATCCTCGCCCTCGCAGGTCTTCTTCAAGCGCTACAATTCGCCATTATGGCAATCCCTGCGAACCTTGAACTGGGCTCCGCAAAAACCATGTCGGCCCGTGACCCTGATCGCATGGGAGGCAAGACTATATTCGAACAGCTTTCTCCCAAAACGGGCCGCCTTGCGCGGGCGATGAACAACCACTTTGAGGCACTAATTCTCTTTACCCTCGCCGTGGTTGTCGTACAAATGTCCAGCCAAAACACTGCCTTCACCGCCGCCTGCGCCTATGTTTTCCTAATTACGCGTATCGCCTATGTCCCTGCCTATTATTTTGGCCTTAGCCCATGGCGCAGCTATATTTGGTTTATCGGCTTCGGTGCGACCCTCGCAATGATTTTCTCAACGCTTATGTAAGCTTGATTAGATAAAGAATGTATACATCTTGTGTACACGTTGAGTGCGCTTAGAGTACGTCCAAAAGATCCGCCTAAAACCTTAAGGAAATTCCCATGTCCAATTACGACGTCATAATCATCGGCTCCGGTCCCGGAGGCTACGTTTGCGCCATTCGTTGCGCTCAATTGGGGCTTAAAACTGCTGTGGTTGAAGGCCGTGATACACTGGGTGGTACCTGTTTGAATATCGGCTGCATACCATCCAAAGCGCTCCTGCACGCGTCTCACATGCTTCACGAGGCTGAACATAATTTTGCTGCCATGGGCCTTAAGGGAAAAACCCAGTCAGTCGATTGGAAACAAATGATGTCATATAAAAATGACACCATCGCGACCAACACCAAAGGCATCGAATTTCTTTTTAAAAAGAACAAGATAGACTGGCTTAAGGGGTGGGGTTCAATTCCTGAAATAGGAAAAGTTAAGGTCGGTGATGATCTGCATGAAGCCAAGAACATCATCATCGCGTCAGGTTCCGAAGCGTCCTCGCTTGAGGGTGTTGAAATTGACGAAGAGAACGTAGTTTCCTCAACAGGCGCGCTGGAATTGGCCAAGATCCCCAAAAAGTTGATCGTTATTGGTGCAGGCGTGATTGGCCTTGAACTGGGATCAGTTTACAAACGCCTAGGAAGTGATGTCACCGTGATTGAATTCCTCGATGCCATCACTCCTGGTATGGACGCCGAAGTACAAAAAGCGTTTCAAAAAATTCTGGCTAAACAAGGGCTTGAATTCATTATGGGTGCTGCTGTGCAGGGTGTTGAACACAAGAACAACAAAACTTCGGTCAGTTACAAACTTCGCAAAGACGACAGCGAACACACCCTTGATGCCGACACAGTTTTGGTCTCTACGGGACGGCGTCCTTTTACCGATGGGCTTGGCCTTGCTAAGCTTGGAGTTGAGATATCGGAGCGTGGGCAGATCAAAACTGACAGCCATTATAAAACTAACATTAATGGAATTTATGCCCTTGGTGATTGCATTGATGGGCCAATGTTGGCCCATAAAGCCGAAGACGAAGGCATGGCCTGCGCTGAAGGGCTCGCAGGGCAAAAACCGCATGTTAACTATCGCGTAATACCCGGTGTCATTTACACTCACCCAGAGGTTGCAAATGTCGGAAAAACAGAAGATCAACTCAAAGAAATTGGTCATGACTACAAAGTCGGCAAGTTCAGCTTTATGGGCAACGGACGCGCCAAAGCGAATTTCGCAAGCGACGGATTTGTGAAAATTCTTGCAGATAAAGCGACCGACCGCATTCTTGGCGCGCATATAATCGGCCCGATGGCAGGTGATCTAATCCATGAAATCTGTGTGGCCATGGAATTTGGGGCGTCTGCAGAAGACCTCGCGCGGACTTGCCACGCGCATCCCACTTATTCAGAAGCTGTACGCGAAGCAGCACTTGCGTGCGGTGACGGCGCTATTCACGCCTAATGGCGTAAAGACTGCGTTAACCAATAAGACAACAAAAAGAGAAGGCGGTGCCAGAAATGGCCCGCCCAAAATTCAATCTTTGCCATGTGTGTACTGAAAGTGTTGTGCATCCTAGTTCTGATGCAGTGCTGGCAGACGTTTAATGTTGCACATTTAAATGTATGTGGTTGCCATAAGCTTATGGGTGACCATCGCTTCTTCAATAGAATTTAGTGGAGAGCATTAAGGCAGAGACTTGTGCTTTATGGCCAACCCAAAAGCTTATAAAAACAAACGGTACTATAACAGTACCCCTTTGCCACATCGTTAATCTCACTAATTTTTATTTGTGCCTGATTACACAAAAATCCAAAAAAATACCCCCATCAATGATGGGTGCACCAGCAGCAACTTTAGTAACAGCGTACTTACAGATCTTTCAGCAATCAGTTTTGCCAGCCTAACAATTATCATCTGTGTTAACACTTTAATCGTAGTAACCGCTCTTGGACCGTTATTTTGTACAATATTTGCTATTTTCAGCTCTAAACATCAGCTTAGTAAATTGAGCACGCTTGATATGCTAGCGCTCCATTTGCGTGTAGCGATTTTTAAGTCATGATTAAGAAAGGGGGCCTTAATGCCATGAAATAAAGAAATCACAGGGATACTGACAGACCACACAGATAAAATACATGCGTCACAACCGGTGATGGACATGCTAAGGAGACTCAATCTCCTTACAATATCGGACAATACAGTATCAATCTTTCATTCAAGAACTGCCAGATTGTATTATAAGCGGCGTTGAACGCTTCAATCTCTAACGATGAATCTAAATAAATAAATACGCTGTGATTTTAGAACGAACGCAGCGAATGAGCATCAGAACAGATTAATTTCGAAACGCGTTCGTGTGGATCGCTGCCTATAAAAAATGCTGATATTAATTAGACCTTTAACATTCGTAGGCCCTGCGTAGCATCCGCACGCACAGCAAGCTTCAAACTTGCTTCATCCCCTGCCTTTAACGCCGCTAGGATAAGTTTATGGTTTCTGGGCGGCTCTGTTCGCCTCAGCCGACCATAGAGTTTGGACATCGTGGGTCCAAGTTGCAGCCAAACCGTCTCTGCCATGGCGAGCATGGCTGGCGCTTGGGCCCTTAAATACAATGTGCGGTGGAACTCAAGATTGAGCCGTATGTATCCCGGTGCATCTTGCCGCGCAATTACAGACGCAACACGATTATTAATTTCTTCCAGACGGTCAATTAGCGCCAAATGCGCGCGCGGCAACGCCCGCGAAGCCAACTCAGGTTCTAACAAAGCCCGCAATGTTGCCAGTTCTTCGATTCGTTCATTGGATAATTCAGGCGTCGAGACCCGCCCAGATGACGACAAGAACAACGCGCCCTCTGCTATCAACCGCCGCCCAGCTTCGCGTGCTGGCGTCATTGACACCCCAAATTCCTTACCAATTCCGCGCAAAGTAAGCGCCTGCCCCGGGTCAATTTCACCGTGCATAATGCGAGATCTAAGCGCACGGTAAACGCGATCATGGGCAGCGCCCATTGGCTTGGTTGCTTCAGATTGGATTAACATAGGACGTTTGTGGTCACTTGATAGCTTGAGGTCAATCAAAACGCACACGGTGCAGCGCTCCACCATGCGTCCGCAACCATGTGCGACAAGCCTTATGCTTTGGATACAGCAGCTCAACGGCAGCCCAAAACCGCGGACTGTGATCCATATGCTTTAAATGTGCGACTTCGTGCGCTGCAACATAATCAAGAACCTCTGGTGGGGCCATAATAAGGCGCCAAGAATACATTAAATCACCAGCCGATGAACACGATCCCCAACGGGAGCGCGTATCACGCAAACTGATCCGCCTGTAGGATACGCCCAAAGCCCGCGAATAACGATCTGAAGCATCGGCCAAAACATCACGAGCCTGCAATTTCAAAAATGCCGCCACACGTTTGCCGGTTTTTTCAGGGTCATCAGGCAATACCAAAGCATTATCCACCAACCGCGCCCGTTTGACGTCGCCAGCCACCAACGACAATTCAGCACCCCGAAACAGTACCGAACCACCGATCAGAACCTGAACCTCAGGTTCGATGGCATCCAGGTGCATTCGCAGCCACTCTTCGCGGTCACGCAGGAACGCTATACCTTCGCGTTCTGGCACACGATGCGGCAAGGTCAACGTCGCACGGCCGTCTAAACGCGATATTCGCAGGGACAAACGCCGCGCCTGTGTCGACCGTCGCAGCTGAACTTCCACAGGGGGGTTGCCTTCAAGGATCAAACGTCCCATATCCGCCTTTCATATTTACCCGTGCCAATAGCCTTTGACTCGACTCGTGTCTTATGGCAGTTGGCGACGATCTGGCCAAGTGGCCTGTGCTGTTGAAGGAAGATCAAATGCCAAAGGAAGAGTGGGGCACAAAACGCCTCTGCCCGACCACCGGAAAACGGTTCTACGACCTAAACGCTGATCCGATCATCAGTCCCTATTCTGGTGAAACCGTTGTTGTGGAAACAGGCAAGACCCGCACCATGGTCGCTGATGCTGCTGACGCCCAAACTAAGGCGAAAGACAATGAGGCCGAAGACGACGATCTCGTGCTCGATGATGACGACGATGACGAAAATGAGTCTAGCTTGGGTGACGACGTTCTCGAAGATGAGGACGACGATACTATTCCACTGGACGAAATCGCCGATGTCGCCGCGCCAAGTGACGATAATTAATTTTAACATAATTTAGGGTATTAGGGCGGGATTTTCTCTTGATCTTGCCCGCCCTGCAGCCTACTCAAGACCTACATCTTGCGCCCGCTGCACCAGCAGCTTTATTTTGGCGTAAACACCCTACTATTAGGGGCATTAGCTCAGCTGGGAGAGCGCCTGCATGGCATGCAGGAGGTCAGCGGTTCGATCCCGCTATGCTCCACCATTCTCTCTACCACAGTGTCTTCTTGAAGAGTTTGAATGGTCTGCCAAAAATTTGAGTAGTATAATGCACCAAAATCCATATTTATTTTACTATCAACTTGGTAGATTTTGTTTTCACGCGGCCCTGCCAAATCACTGAAACAGTGTAAGGCGGTTAGCAAGCATTATACTTTAAAATCAAAAATATATCATTTTTGACGAGCATCTTAATGGAAGGGAACCACGTTGGGCTTTTGCCATAGCGCCCAGCAACTTGTTTCCAGTTTTTGGTCCTGCTGAACAGACGCTTGATACGGCAAAATCGCTTATAGCGCTTTTTAGTATGTCTGATGGTCATCTTACGTAGTTTTCGCACAGATATGCAGGGGCGCGTTTCCTAGTCTATGTGGCCTCTCGGAAATAGTCGTCGTCATACCATTGATCAGCAAACACCCAATCCACTTCTGAAAAACTTTTTATTAAGGCAGCCACGCCAGTGTAACTGCTCCCCTGACCTACCGTGATAAAGAAGCAGACGGGACATCCATTGCTGTCTACTGCCCAGCTGTGATTAGCCTGCAAACCTTAAGAGAAAATCAAGATTGTCTTACTGTCTGGGGCTCACTCTGCCTGCTCCACTATCGTCCGTGCAAACACTCTCATGTAGCTTTAGAGCTTCCAACGATTGTACAAAATCTTCAGCCACACACACTAAGATGGCGCATCACACCAGCGTAGAAGGGAATAGGCGCGGTGATGCCTTTAAACGTTTTCTGGGCGCTACTTTGGGCCTGCGGCCCAAACCGCTATTTATCCCGTTGCGTTTAACGATAACAACACTTCTCAGACGCAACGATCCTACATGTGTGCACAGCCAAGGCTGTTTGAAAACAAGGTACAGGCCAATCAATCTGCGCGTTTCTCAGCTAATAAAGAAAGCTCATTTTACGCTCAAACTTTTGGGTATTGAGTAACGAGGCATACTAGCACCAAGTAATTCAATAGATTCTGAGCATTCCCAACCTTCCACAAGAAGTTCGCGAAATTATCTTAGATAATCGCTGGTAAAATTAAATAAAAAATGGTCAATTTTGCACCGGTTTAAAGAAGACCCTGTGATCAGCCCCCGGGCCTAATCTCCAGGATCTAGTTCTTGATAGGGAAAGGCTTTGTACCAATCTTTGACTTGAGCAGTGCAAGAAGCCTACGCTTTGGGAATGCTGTCAAAATCAGATGCATCATGGCGTTCACGCAATTGCTCATGGGGCTCACCCCATGCACGATTAACCATCTTCCCACGCTGGAACGCCGGACGCGCGTAGACATCATTTGCCCAACGATTCACATTTTCATAACTTTCAACGTCAAGAAATTCAGCTGCGTCATAAACCAGCCCTTTGACCAGTGCACCGTACCACGGCGCTGTCGCCATATCTGCGATCGTGTATTCGTCGCCCGCCAGATAGCGATTGTCCTCAAGCTGCTGGTTCAAAACGTCCAACTGGCGCTTTACCTCCATCGCGAAACGATTAATCGGATATTCGAATTTCTCCGGTGCGTAAGCGTAGAAGTGCCCAAAACCGCCACCCAGATAAGGAGCCGCACCTTGTAGCCAGAACAACCAATTTAGCGTCTCGGTGCGTCCTTCGATATCACGCGGTAAAAACGCACGGAATTTTTCGGCAAGATACAGCAGAATCGCGCCACTTTCGAAAACCCGAACGCCTGTCGATTTATCAAACAGCGCAGGAATTTTGGAATTAGGATTCACATCGACAAAACCACTTGAAAACTGGTCGCCCTCGTTGATGTCAATCAGCCAAGCATCGTAATCGGCAGCGTAACCTTTAGCCAGAAGCTCTTCCAGCATAACTGTGACCTTCACCCCATTCGGTGTCGCCAGAGAGTGTAGTTGCAATGGGTGTTTTCCCACTAACAGGTCTTTGTCATGGGTCGGCCCCGCAATCGGGCGATTGATACTGGCGAACTTTCCACCATTCTCAGAATTCCAAGTCCAGACTTTAGGGGGCGTGTAAATCATCGGTGTCTCCTTCAGTATAAAATACCAAGTTAAGGGCATCGGTGGCAGGTGCAATGGTCACCACGCATCATTGATCTAAAAAATTTTACACGAACAGTACAATCCGCTTTTTTCATTCGAACTGAGCCGTCTGGCTTGATGTTGAATTCACAGAGGTTGCGTCTTGTGATGTCCAGCCCCAAAGTCTTCAAATAAATAAAAAAGGGGACTTTCATGGGTGTGACTGCACGGCTCGGCATTGATATCGGCGGCACGTTCACAGATGTCGTGTTAGAAGTGGACGGCAAAACAGTTTCGACAAAGATTTTGACGACCTATGCGGCCCCTGAGAATGCCATTGTCGAAGGTATTCATCAGGTCTGTAAAAAATCTGGAATTGCACCCTCCGACATCGTCCAAATCATCCATGGAACCACCTTGGCAACCAATGCCTTGATCGAACGGCGCGGTGCAAAAACTGCGCTGATAACTACCGAAGGATTTCGTGATGTGATTGAGATGCGCACAGAATCTCGATTTGAACAATATGATTTGAACCTGACCCTACCCGAACCGTTGTTGCCACGTCAAATGCGCTACACTGTTCCAGGGCGCATTGATGCATTGGGCGCGGAACTTATAGCGCTGACACGTGCAGACATTGAACCCGTTGTCGAAAAGATCGCCGTGGCAGGATATGAAAGCATCGCAATTGGGCTAATTCACAGTTACCTAAACCCCGACCATGAACGACTGGTAGCACAAGTTGTAGCCGAAAAAATGCCTGAAGCAATGGTATCGATCAGCTGCGAAGTCTCACCACAAATGCGAGAATATGAACGCTTTAACACAGTCGTCGCCAACGCCTACATCAAACCCTTGATGAAGAGCTACCTGAGCCGTTTAGAGGACCGCCTGAAAGCTGAAGGCTTAAACTGCAAAATCTTTTTAATGCATTCAGGCGGTGGGATCATTTCGCTCAAAAGTGCCGCAGATTTTCCTGTTCGATTAGTCGAATCTGGCCCAGCTGGTGGTGCCGTTTTCGCAGCTCATATTGCGGCACGTTACGGGCTTGAAAAAGCGCTGAGCTTTGACATGGGCGGCACGACCGCAAAGATTTGTTTAATCAAGAACCAGGCTCCAAAAACCAGCCGTGTATTTGAAGTTGCGCGAACATATCGGTTTAAAAAAGGCTCAGGCATGCCAATCTCAATTCCCGTCATTGATATGGTCGAAATCGGAGCGGGCGGTGGTTCCCTCGGGTCCGTCGATGCCATGCGTCAAATTCGCGTCGGTCCTGAAAGTGCAGGATCTGAACCTGGACCAGCGTGCTATGGACGCGGAGGCAAACACCCCACAGTAACAGACGCAGATTTGGTATTGGGAAAGCTTGACCCAGACAACTTTGCGGGTGGGGCAATCACATTGACCCCCCCCGCAGCAGAGGCGGCATTACAGACAGTTTTAGGCGACACATTGGGCATGGATGCCACAACATCAGCGTTTGGATTGGCTGAAGTCATTGATGAAAATATGGCTAACGCCGCCCGGGTTCACGCAGTCGAAAACGGCGAAGACCTAAGTGAATACACGATGATCGCCTTCGGCGGTGCAGCCCCACTGCACGCTGGCCGTTTGTGTGAAAAACTTGGCGTTGAGCGCCTGCTTGTACCGCCCGGCGCGGGCGTCGGATCGGCCATCGGGTTCTTGCGCGCGCCATTTTCATTTGAAGCCAACAGGTCCTTCTACATGAAATTGTCAGACTTCAATCCCAATGCGATTATTAATTTGCTTAGCGATCTTGAAAAAGAAGCCATAGGGTTCGTGCGCACTTGTTCCAAAGATGCTGAAATCAAGAGTGAATTTAAGGTATACATGCGCTACACAGGTCAAGGTTGGGAAATCCCAATCATACTGACCAAGTCACAGGCAATGACACCAGACGCCGCGACGTTTAAGGCACGCTTTATTGAGGACTATACCAAGTTGTTTGGGCGATCTGTCTATGGGATGGACGTTGAGATTACTGTTTGGTCCGTCAACGCGACAACCCCACCAGAACATGTTGAACGCACACCTCAGGTCTCAGCAGGAATAGCGGCCCCATCCATTGGTAAGCGAAAATTATTTGACCCCGTAACAGCCAAATTCCAAAACGCTAAAGTTGTGTTGCGCAATGCAATGGTTCCAGGCTCATCCGTATCTGGCCCAGCGGCAATCACAGAAGACGAGACCACAATCATAGTTCCCACATCGCGCATGGCATCGCGCCAACCCGACGGGTGTATTGACGTAAGGACAAAATCTTGACCCATTCGAATGTCGTTTATCAAGTCATGTGGAACCGCCTAATTTCAATCGTAGAGGAACAGGCGCAAGCACTAGTGCGCACCGCGTTTTCTACATCTGTTCGTGAGGCAGGCGATTTATCAGCAGGGGTTTATGACTTAGAAGGTCAGATGCTGGCACAAGCGGTCACGGGCACGCCGGGACACGTAAACGCAATGGCCGACGCAGTGGCACATTTCATTCGTCGTATAGGGCCTAAAAACATTTTTGATGGTGATGTTTACATCACAAATGATCCTTGGGAAGGCACCGGCCATCTGCATGACTTCACCATGATGACACCATCCTTTCATCACGGCACCCTTGTTGGATTTTTCGCCTGCACCGCCCATATCGTGGACATCGGCGGGCGCGGGTTTGGGGCGGATGCTGCCAGCATTTATGAAGAAGGCCTCCAGGTCCCAATCATGAAGTTTGCAGATCGCGGAGTTGTTGACAGAACGCTGGTAAGAATCGTTCGCGGTAACGTGCGCGAACCACAGCAATTGATTGGAGATCTTTACGCGCTCGCCACCTGCAATGAAATTGGACACCGTCGTTTGGTAGAAATGATGCAAGAATTCAAGCTGGTTAACCTTGAAGGAATCGCCACTTTCATTCTTGATAATTCGCGCCGAGCCACACTGGAACGCATCAACGCCTTGCCCCGCGCATCGGCAATCGGCGAAATGACCGTTGACGGCTTTGATACACCGATCACACTGAAGGTTAAACTGAGCATAGAAAAAGACCGAATCCTGTCCGACTTTACGGGCACATCGGGACTAGATAAAAAAGGTATCAACGTGCCCCTAGTCTATACTAAGGCATACACGTGCTACGCGTTAAAATGTGCCATCGCACCAGAAATTCCCAATAATGCCGCATCTTTGGCACCGTTTGAAATTGAAGCACCACTCAATTCTATCGTCAACGCAGTCCACCCAGCGCCCGTCGCCTTGCGCCATATTATCGGCCATTTTATTCCTGACACGGTGTATAATGCGCTTGATAAAATCCTGCCTGATCTGGTTCCCGCCGAAGGGGCGGGTTGTTTGTGTAATTTCCAAATTTCTTTGCGTCCACGCACCGACGCCCCCGCACCAGACGGCGCTGTGCGGTCTGAGGTTTTGACCTTCAATTCTGGAGGCTCAGGTGCGCGCCCAAAATACGACGGACTGAACGCCACAGCGTTTCCATCAGGCGTCATGACAATGCCGATTGAAGCAACAGAGCATGCAGGTCCAGTAATCATTTGGCGAAAGGAACTGCGCCCCGACTCTGGCGGAGCCGGTCAACAGCGTGGCGGCCTTGGTCAATACATGGAAGTCGGTGCACGCGAAGGGCACGAATTTGATATTCAAGCAATGTTTGATCGCTTGGACCATCCTGCCCGTGGACGTCGCGGCGGGCAGCACGGCGCATCGACAACGATTGTCCAAGACGACGGCACAGTGATGAACGGAAAGGGGAAACAATTCGTGGCCCATGGGCGACGTGTTATAATGGCGTTCCCCGGCGGCGCGGGCTACGGCGTCGTGGCGGACCGTAACCCAAAACAAGTGAAACGAGACTTGGCACGGGGATATATTTCGCCAGAGGTCGCAACACGTGATTACGGGTTAAGCGCAGATGACATTGCGGCAGTGCAAGCACTTGTTGAAAGAGGTGAGGATATTTAGCCGTGGGTGATTCAGTTTTTATTGGTGTTGACGGTGGCGGCACAGAATGCCGCGTGGTTATCGGAACACGTTCGACCATACTGGGTACTGGTCGCAGTGGACCCGCTAATGTGTCCTCAGATACTGCGTCTGCAATCAAAAATATCCATGCTGCCATTGATCAAGCTTTAACTGGGATAGAAGATGTAGACTTGACGAAAGCTCGGGCACATATGGGCTTAGCTGGTGTTTTAAGTGCGACGCAGGCAAAAACAGTATCAGCGCAGATGCAAATTGGACAAGTAGTCATAACCGATGACAGACCAACCACACTCACAGGGGTTTTAGGCGACCATGATGGTATCGTTGCGGCGATAGGAACCGGCAGTTTTATTGGCTCAAAACACGATGAGACATATCAGTTTATTGGCGGTTGGGGACTTATGCTTTCAGATGAAGCATCAGGGGCATGGTTAGGGCGGACCGTGCTGGCAGAAACACTCCTCGCACAAGACGGGATGCGGGCGCACACCGGACTCACACGAGAAATTTTTGCACTACACAAAAACGATCCAAAGGCGATTGTGGCATTTGCAGCCACTGCAACGCCTGCGGATATTGGCACTTTCGCGAAGTACGTTGTGGAAGCCGCAGGCGTGGGTGACATCTTGGGGGTCGACCTATTGCAACGCGGAGCAGTTTATATCGAATTGGCACTTTCGGTGCTGGAACCTCGCCCTGATGATATAATTAGCCTCACGGGTGGGTTGGGGCCTGCCTACGCAACATTCTTTTCACCTGATATAAAAAAACGATTGCGCCCCGCCCAAGGTTCGGCGCTGGATGGTGCACTGATGTTGGCTCGGCGCATGGACTAGGCTAGGGCGTCCTCGAGCACTAAGTCGCTGCATTTTTCACCAATCATGATCGCGGGAGCATTAGTATTGCCAGACACAATTTCAGGCATGATCGAACAATCCGCCACCCTTAAGCCTGCAATGCCGTGCACGCGCAAACGCGCGTCCACCACAGCATCTTTGCCGCTGCCCATTTTGCAGGTA
Organism: Octadecabacter sp.; assembly: GCA_047635635.1. Taxonomy (GTDB): domain Bacteria; phylum Pseudomonadota; class Alphaproteobacteria; order Rhodobacterales; family Rhodobacteraceae; genus Octadecabacter. The sequence continues at coordinate 21,096 of JBLILC010000014.1, forward strand.
CCTGTCGGGTGATAGATTGATGCAGTATTGTTGCGTACCCAATCTAATGTCGCATCATAATCTTGAATATCAAGGTCTGCATGAGGTCGAAATTCTTGTGATATTTTTGAAGTAAGCGGCGCGTGGCGCGCAATCTTACGGGCGATGTTCACCCCTGCCACAGCAGTGTCACAATCTGTCTTTGTCGACAGATAGTTTGGGATAATCGCAGGATATTCACGCGGATCGTTTGATTTTAGGCGAATTTCACCACGCGATTCTGGGCGCAGTTGACACACTGATGTTGTGAATGCAGAAAATTTATCTGCACCTTTGCCAGGGTTTTCGGCAGACAATGGTTGGACGTGGAACTGGATGTCAGGGGTTGCCAAATCGTCACGGGTTTTCATAAATCCAGTCGCAAGACTTGCGGCCATCGTCATTGGACCTGCACGGAACATTAGGTATTTCAATCCAATTTTAGCCTGCCCAATCAGGCTAGACACTTCGTCGTTCAAGGTAGGTTCATTGCATTTATAAACTAGACGCGCTTGAAGGTGATCTTGCATATTTTTGCCGACACCGGGTAGATCAGCCACTACATCGATGTCATGTTCCCGCAAATGATCAGACTCACCGATACCAGACAACATCAACAATTGTGGCGAATTAATAGCTCCACCTGATAAAATAATTTCGCGACTGGCTTTGACAATATGCGTGCGCCCTGCTTTGTCTGTGTAGGTAATGCCTGTGGCGCGCTTGCCGTTTATGATAACTTTGTTGACGGCTGCATGGGTGATGATCCGCAGGTTATCACGAGATTTCACTGGGTTGAGGTAGGCGACCGCCGCACTGCAACGCCGGCCATTACGTGTGGTGAGCTGGAAAAATCCAACACCCTCTTGATTGGCACCATTGTAATCTGGATTGAATGGATATCCAGCGGCCTGCGCCGCGGCTACCCATGCATCAGTAATTGGGCGCTGGATGCGCATATTAGAAACTGACAGCGGGCCTTCCTCACCATGAAATTCATCCGCACCGCGTTCGTTTTTTTCTGATCGTTTAAATAACGGCAATACGTCATCCCAGCCCCAGCCAGTATTTCCCATTTGCTGCCAACGATCATAATCCTGACTTTGTCCACGGACATACAAAAGCCCATTGAGCGAGGATGACCCACCCAGTACCTTGCCACGTGGCCAATCTATCGATCGACCATTAAGGCCAGGATCGGGTTCAGTTTTGTAGCACCAATCAACTTTTGGATTATGGATGGTCTTAAAATAACCCACTGGAATATGAATCCAGGGATTGAGGTCACGCCCTCCCGCTTCGAGTAGGATGACTTTAGTCTTCGGATCCGCGCTTAACCGGTTTGCGATGACGCACCCCGCAGAGCCAGCCCCCACGACGATGTAGTCAGCCTCTAATTGTTCCATGCGGATGCCCTTGACTGAAAATCGATACCGACAAAGAAAATCCTTGCCTAACCACAGTAAAGCGTCTCATTATTGAGACTGCAAGTATCATTCTTGCGCTAGGGAGGAATATTTATGAAAGCATCTAAGGTGCTCAGCACCATTTCACGCCGTGATTTGTTCAAGTTAACAGGTCGTTACGGTATCTCATCTGTTGTGATGGGTGCAGTTGCAATGACGGGCGCAATCACGCTGCCAAACATCGCAAAGGCAGCCGAATCAACCTATAATAAGAGGTTCGCTAACGAACCCAAGCACACATTAACGCTCGGCGCTGCCGGCTTCAACGCACAGAACCTACTGATCGAACGCGCTGGCGTCCTTCAGTTCGCATTCGACCTCGAGGAGCGGACCCAGGGTGAAATTCGCGTCGAATTTATTGGCGACAACCAGATTTGTGGTCAGCTGTCATGTGCTGAAAAGGCCCAATTGGGCGTAATCGACATGTACTCAGCCTCCACACAAAACTCTGCAGGGTCCACACCGTACCTGAACGTACTCGACTACGCGTACATGTTCCGGACCCGTGCAGATATCTACCATTTCTTGTATTCACCAGAATCTATGGATCTTTTGCGCAATCCACTCGAAGAACGCCATGGCCTGAAGTTCTTATTCAGCCACGCGGAATTGCGCGGAATTCAGTTGGGCAGTTCTTTTGCCGACAAGCCACTCGTCACATCCGTGACAGAGCTTGCTGGTACAAAAAATCGCGTGACTGGCACCCAGTTGGGTCGTATCGCGATGGAGCTTATGGACCTCAACCCAGTTCCAGTGGCATGGTCTGAAACACTCGACGCACTTCGCACTGGCCTGATTGATGGAGCTGAAACGTGGGCATCTGCAGTAGCATATGCTAATATGGCACCTGCTGTAACACAATCCGTCGACATGGGCTTTTTCTGTGGTACGGAACACACTGGTATGAATGCCGCCGTGTTTGACGCAATGGAAGAACATCTTCAGGATGCGATCATGGAGTCTGCATATCTCGCGCAAGTGCACGTACAAGCAGCAAACGAAGCGGCGCTCGTCAACACGGTGGGTTTCACAGATCCACCTATGCCAGGCACAATCTTTGCCGAGAACGACGTTCGTGTGTCCAAGTTCTCCGTTGAAGCTCGCCGCGAAGCAGAAGAGATGTGCTCGCCAGAGTTCCACCCAGCAGAGTGGGAACAGTGGCGCGAACGGATCAACGGTTGGGCTGGTGGCCGCGACACGTATCAGGAAATCTTTGATTCTGTACGTGCCAATAACCCACATACGTTGGCTGAAAATGTCGAGCCCCGTCGCTGGTGGCGCACATAAGCATCGCCTTGCATTCTTAAGATCTTTGGGGCGGTGGGCATCAGCCTTCCGCCCATTTTATATAGTAAAAACAATATAGACGCCGGAAACATAAACGGCGCATAATGGAGTCATTCGATGGCACCATTCTTGGGAGGGACACCTATGATAGAGTCAATTTTGGGCGCTACGACGATTTTTGCACAGCTTGGTGTTATTTTTGCTGACCTGGTCACCGGATCAGAACCTGATTTTTTCATATTGCGGTCCGCAATGCGCGGTGACGGTGTCTGGCTTTGGGGTTTTATCATGACGTTGGCAGGCGGCTCGTTTGTTGCATGGATCTACCGCTTGGTCCCATTCATCGATCGCAACCTTGAATCAACCTTGATGGTTGTTTCTTATTTACTAATTGGTGCCATTATCTTTATCGAAGTAATCCGCCGTTTTGTCTTTTCCGAACAATTCCCTTGGTCGACAACCATTCCTGGGTACTTGTTCCTTATCATGACTTGGACCGGGTGCAGTTATAACGTTCGGCTTCGTACTCACCTCTCATTTTCCGAATTCCGATCAAAGATGGGCCGGCTTCCGCAGATGTCGATGCTATTTTTGGACGCCACACTGTGGTGGGGCATCTGCTTATTGGTTATAGTGACCTCCATGAGCGTGGTCGCCAACGCTGGCAACAATTTCATGATCGTGACCGGCACAGACAACGTAATGGTTTGGTGGTTCCTGATCACCTTGCCTTTCGCATTCGTTCTGCTTTCGGCTCGCGTTTTCCAGAACTTGTTTGAAGACATCCGAAAATATCGCAATGGCGATAAGATGATCGAACAAGCCGTGTTGGGAGGTCAATAACCATGGAAATTAGTACACTTGTCACCCTCATCTCTGTCGCTGTCACCATCTTGTTTATGCTCGGTGTGCCAGTTTTTCTTGTTATAGCATATTGGGTTTTGGGCACATCCCTCATCCTTGGTCAACCACTTGTGAATATAGGCACGGCCCTATCTGACGTGTTTACCGACGGTTTCGCATTATTAGCGATGCCACTGTTTATCCTTACAGGTGACTTGATCAACCGCGCAGGTATTGCGCGTCGGCTTTCAGACTTTGCCTATGCCTGTTTGGGCTGGCTGCGCGGTGGCCTTGCGATGGCGGCGATTGGAGCCTCTGGCCTGTTCGCAGCGATCTCTGGTTCCAATTCTGCGACCACAGCAACCATTGGTTCGATGTTGCACCCCGAAATGGTCAAGGGCGGGTACGATCCACGTTTCTCTGCTGCCACTGCTGCTGCCGGTGGTACGGTTGGTATTATCATACCGCCATCGATCATCTTCATCGTTTACGGCTTCATTATGAACCTTTCAATTAACGATCTATTCATCGCTGGTATCTTACCAGGAGCAATGATGGTTCTTGCGATGATTATTACTGCCTTTATCGTGTCGACAATCAACGGTTGGGGTTTTCTGATCAAGCTGGATCCTGTGCGAGTTCTAAAAACCGCACTTGGTGGCTGGTTAGGCTTCTTCGCCATCGGCCTCGTCCTTTGGGGCATCTACACTGGCAAGTTCTCCCCAACTGAAGCGGCGGGTGTGACTGTTGGCTTCTGCGTAATCGTCGGGTTCGTCTGCTTGCCTATCTACAACCTCATGAAAATCAATGAAGAGCTGGATATCAACAAGCGCGGCTTCACAGAAATGCTCGTGGTGCGTGGTTTTGGTCCAAGTGAATTACCATCAATCACCATGCGCTCTGCGCAGATCACGGGCATCTTGGCACCATTGATCGCAATTTCGGTGGTCATGCAACAGAACCTCAGCTCACTTGGCGCAAAAGAAGTCATCGAAAGCTTCCTGATCTCAATGGGTGGTTATTATCCAGTTCTATTCACAGCTATGGCAATAGTGTTTGTTGCGGGCATGGTGCTTGAATCTCTGCCAGTCACAATAATCCTTGCGCCAATCTTGGCTCCAATTGCTGCAAGTGTTGGTGTTGATCCCATCCAGTTCGCGGTCGTGTTCCTCGTTGGAGCATCCATTGGATTTATCACGCCGCCATACGGTCTAAACCTTTATGTGGCATCTGGTGTAACGGGAGTTCCCTACTTCAGACTGTTGCGGTATTCGACCATGTATCTAGCATCACTGGTTGTAGTATGGTTCATGGTGGCGCTGTTCCCCAGCATATCAAAGACTTTGCTGCCAGGGGGCGGCATCTATGATACGCTTCAGTCCATCTTTAGTAACGGGATAGCTTTATGACTAAAGGATTGGGTTCTGACACTATTCCTACCAACCTGAGATTATTGTTGGTCCTAGAAGAAGTCGCGCGAGCGGGAGTCCCCGTCACCCCTACTGACGTCAATACGCAACTGGGTTTGCCCAAGCCAACTATTCATCGCCTGTTTGCAACACTTGAAGACGAGGGTTTCTTACAACATGATATCGATGGCCGGGCCTATTCGCCAGGCCATCGATTCCGCCACATGGCAACTGGCGTACTGTCATCGCTTCGCATCCGAGCTGCGCGACTTGCTGTCCTGCGCAAGCTGAGCGCGACCGTTGGTGAAACCTGCAATATTGCACTTCCAGACCGTGAAGCGATGATCTACCTAGAGAGGATTGAAACGGAATGGCCACTGCGCATTCAATTGCCCATAGGCACCACAGTTCCTTTCTACTGTACTGCATCTGGTAAAATGTATCTATCAACTCTCCCGAAATCACATTTGGCGCGTTACGCCACTTCTGAAACGTTAAAAGCTAACACGGGCAATACGATCACCGATCCAGACACCCTGATCCATGCCATCGAGAACGTGCGAAAAAACGGCTATTCTCTTGATGATGAAGAATTCATGGTTGGTATGATAGCAGCAGCAGTACCAATTCTAGACGGCAATGGGCGCATGGTAGCGACGCTGTCGTTTCATGCCCCAACGATAAGATTTTCAATTGAAAAGGCACTCGAGTTTCTACCAGCCCTGCGTAGCGCTGCCGCCGATTTAGCGAGCTTGCTTAACGATTAGCTTTGCTTGTCAGTCGAGGCCTGGTCGTTTTCTTTTTTAAACGAGGTAGACCACCTTTCCCCCTCCGGAGGATCAGGTGGGACCATACAAGTCTTATGGTGAATATTCACCTTGCTGATAAAATTCGCCGAAATTGGAGCTGTCACAAACAGAAATGCCATTATCAACAATTCATGGAATGATCCTTCCCCAAATACAAAAGACGCTGTCATAGATGCCAACAATAGAGCACCAATACCCATTGTACCGACCTTTGTCGGGGCATGTAGGCGCGTCATAGCATCATTAAAGCGCAGCAGGCCAATAGCGCCAACAAGCGTGAAAATCGCTCCAATCAGCAGAAAAACAGCGACGGCATAAGTGCCTATTTCAACCCAGATCATTCGATGATGTCCCCTCGCAGTACGAACCGTGCATAGGCGACGGTAGATACGAAGCCAAGCATAGCTATGATCATAGCCACCTCAAAGTAAACCTGCGTACCCTGTGAAATTCCAAGAAGGACAATCACACCAATTACGTTAACCACCATCGTATCCAGAGCCAGTATGCGGTCTGCAGTACCTGGACCAATCAGTAGTCTTATCATCGCAAAAATTTGCGAAATCGCAACGGCAGTAAAAGCAATCATCAATGCCCAGCTTAGAAAGTCATCTGCAAGTGTCATACAAAAATCTCCTTTAGGCGGGCCTCATAGCGTTGCTTAATGTCATCACGCACAGCATCTGGGTCAGGCGCGTCAAGCGCATGCACTAGCAGATAATGGCCAGTGTTTGATACATCCGACGACACCGTTCCAGGCGTAAGCGTGATAGTCCCTGCCAGTACCGTAATCGCCTCAGGTTGGCGCAAATCCAGCGGAATAATAATCCATGCTGGGCGTAGCTTTGAATTAGGGCGCGTTAGGACAATCCAAGCCACCTCAACGTTTGCCACTAGGATATCCCACAGCACAAGAACCACATAGGCCGTCATTTTGCCAATTTTAAAACCCCTAGGACGGTCAGGCCACCAAACAGCTGTCAAACGCGGAATAATAATCCCAAGGATCAGGCCAAACACAGCCATGCCAAATGATAAATTGTTTTGAAGAATGATCCAGACAATCGCCAAAATTAGCGTCATGACAGGGTGGGGCAAAAGCCAGTCGAATAGGCGTCTCAATTCAATGCTCCTCGCTCAATGTGTTGCTCATCTTGCCGTGCGAACCCATCACTGTTTCAATATAAGCGTTTGGTGCAAAGAGCTGCTGGGACGTAGCAATCATATAAGATTGCGCCAGTCCGCCAAAAATAGTGTAAGCTGCCAATAGAGCAATCAAGCCACCAACAGCGCTGTAAGACATGGCATGCGAACGTCCAAACACCTCGCCACCTTCATCGACAGGAACGCTCTCGGCTTTCCAAAAAACAATACTGCCAGCGCGTGCGAAGCCCACAAGTGAAATCAAGCTTGCTGTCAGCACTACAATCCAGACCCAAACTCCAAAGTGCGTGTCAAACGACGCTTCAAGAATCATCAGTTTACCGACAAAACCTGATAGCGGCGGCAGCCCTGCCATAGCAATGGCAGCTGCAAAAAAAAGTCCTGCTGTCAATGGTGGACCAGCAACGGGCGCCATCGCAGTTAACGAAAGTGATGGACGGCTGGATTTGACAAGATCTACGATCAAGAATAGCGCAGCACCCGCGAGGGTTGAATGGACAATATAATAAAGTGCGGAGGCGATCCCTTCTGGCGTCATCAATGCGATCGCAACCATCACCATCCCCATTGAGCCAATGACAGAAAAAGCGACCAGACGATCTAGTGATTTCGCGGCAAGAATGCCAATCATCCCCAATGCTAGCGACACCAGCGCTGCGGGCATCAGCCAGACATCTTGCAGTCCAGCAGTTGCCTCCAATTGCGGAGGAAAGATCATCGTGTAAACTCGGATGATCGCGTACGCGCCAACCTTGGTCATGATAGCAAATAGTGCTGCTACGGGACCTGGGGCCTCAGCGTAGCTGGATGGAAGCCAGAAATGTAGAGGCACCACCGCAGCCTTGATCGCGAACACCAGCAACAAAAGCACAGACGCAACGCGGATACCGACAGTCGCATCTGCACCAATCATTTGCGCACGCAGAGCCAGATCCGCCATATTGAGCGTGCCAGTTTCTGCGTAGATAGATCCAAGCGCGAACAAGAACAACGTTGAGCCAAGAAGGTTAAAGAGCACATATTGCACGCCCGCACGAAGACGTTTGTTGCCACCTGCGTGGATCATCAAACCATAGGAGGCTATCAACAGGACTTCAAAAAATACAAACAGGTTAAACAAATCACCCGTCAGAAACGCCCCCATGATCCCCATAAGTTGAAATTGAAACAAGGCATGAAAATGTCGCCCACGTTCGTCCCACCCAGACCCGATTACATACAACAACACAAACAGTGCCAAAACTGCGGTCAAGAGGACCATCAATGTTGAGAGCATGTCCCCGACTAGCACAATACCAAATGGGGCCGCCCAATCTCCAAGCTGGTAAAGGATGATAGTCCCATCAGATGCCACCCACGCGAGGCCGGCAGAAATGGCAATCAGTACGATAACACCAACCAGCGAAAACACCCGTTGGATACCAATGTGATAACGTGCGGCAAGAACGATAAACGGCGCAAGCATGGCAGGCAACACGATCGGAGCAATCATCCAATGGGTCATTGCACATCCTCATCATCGGTAACAATCAGGTCATCTACATGATCGTCATCTGTTCCAAGATAAGCACCAAGCGCAATCATCACAACAACTGCCGTCATCCCAAACGAGATCACAATGGCCGTCAACACCAATGCCTGGGGCAGTGGATCAGCGTATATTGTGGTATCATCGGTCAAAATGGGGGGGGCGCTAACTGTCAAGCGACCAGACGCGAACAAGAACACATTTACTGCATAAGTTAGCAAAGACATCCCCAAGATTGCGGGGAACGTGCGCAGTCGCAAGATTAGATAAAGACCAGTTGTTGTCAATATTCCAACAGCTGAGGCAACAAGAACTTCCATTTTACTCGCCCTTCTGCGTTTGGGTCAGTTCAACAATTGGCTTCGACGGGTCTATGTCCATCGGGCTATTTGAGTCCTTTACATGGGCTCGCCGTGCTAAACGTGAAAAGCTTTCGAGCGTTAGCATTACTGCCCCGACAACGGCGAAAAACACCCCAAGGTCGAACAGCGCAGCAGTCGCTACTTCAAATTTGTCAAACGGCGGAATACGCAAATAGGCAAAGTCGGACGTTAGAAACGGCTTACTAAAGAACCAAGATCCTATCCCGGTGAGCCCCGCAATCAGAACACCGGAGCCAATCACCCCGTGATAGGGCAAACGTTGACGATCCGAGGCCCAGCCAAACCCGCTGGCCATGTACTGCATCACCACAGCAATTGATACAATCAGACCAGCAATAAACCCACCGCCTGGTTCATTGTGACCGCGTAGGAAGATATAGAAACCAACCATCAAAACCACTGGCATCATAACGCGTGTTAACACGACCATCATCATCGGATGCTGGGTTCCAGACAACGGTTTATCTGGCACGCGGTTCAGTAAGCGTGCACGTACAGGACCATTCAAAAGAGTTTCCGTCAGTGCATAAATTAACAAAGCCGCAATGCCCAAAACAATAATTTCACCAAATGTATCAAAGCCACGAAAATCAACCAAAATCACGTTAACCACGTTAGTCCCACCGCCACCTTCGTAAGAGTTTGAGAGGTGGAATTCCGAAATGGGGGCCGAAATTGCATCGCGCAACAGGTAATGATAGGTTAAAAACATGGTCGCCAAACCAGCGCCACCCGCCACTATTACGTCGCGCACGCGTCGCCAAACGGAGCTTTCCAAAGGCGTTTGATTGGGTAAAAAATTCAATGCAAGCAGCAGCAAGATAATCGTAACTACCTCAACCGTGATCTGCGTCATCGCAAGATCTGGTGCACTTAGAAACACAAAACCGATCGACACCATCAGTCCAACTATACCTATCAGGACTAGCGATAACAGACGGTTATAATGCAAGACTGCAAGGCTGATTGCTGCAGCTACAAGCATGATCCAACCACCAATCTCCACCCATCCTACCGGCTGAACGCCGCGCGTTACCGCGCCAACGACGCCAGTCGTCCAAGCGTGGTACCCTGCAGCAACAGTCGTGATCGCCATAATCATGGCGTAGCGCGTGAACGCGCCATTGTGCAGCAAATTAATGCACGAGCGGGAGCACATTAAAGTTGCAGCCAAGATGTTGTCGAAGACATTTTTTGCTTCGGGGCGCGGGGTCGTGTCCCACAAGCGCGACAGGGGACGGAACATAACTATTAAAATCAATCCACCAACCACAGCTACGATGGACATATAAAGCGCCGGCACAAGACCATGCCAAATTTTAATGTATTTGACATCAAGTTCTACGGCATCGCCGATCACTGATTTTGCAACAAGAATTACAAAGTCCTGAACCAAGAACGGGGCCACGCCAATGACTACGACCAAAACTACAAGGATTGCAGGCGGCAGCCATAATCCAACACTGGGATCATGGGGTTTAGCGGGGTAGCTTTCCGGCTCGCGTTTGGGCCCAAGAAACGTGTGAGTAATCAGGCGGAAACAGTAAGCGGCAGAGAACAGCGACCCAATAGTAGCCAGCGTGGGCACCAGCCATTTAGGGCCGAAGAGATAGGTATGTGCCATTTCTTCAAGCATCATTTCTTTGCTCAGAAACCCGTTCAACAGGGGAATGCCCGCCATGGAAAGTGCTGCAATTGTTGCGATCACAAACGTAATTGGCATCAAATGGCGCAGACCTCCCAATTTACGAATATCGCGCGTATTAGTTTCATGATCAATAATGCCCGCCGACATAAACAAAGCTGCCTTAAACGTCGCATGGTTGAGGATATGGAATATCGCCGCAAATGCACCAAATGCGGTGCCCGTACCGAGAAGCATAGTTATCAAGCCAAGGTGTGAGACCGTAGAAAACGCCAACAAGGCCTTGAGATCATGTTTAAATAAAGCAATCATTGCTCCCAAAATCATCGTAATCAAGCCCGTTGACGTAACAATATAAAACCATTCTGGGGTGCCAGACAGCACAGGCCACAGCCGCGCCATCAAAAATATGCCTGCTTTAACCATTGTTGCTGAATGTAGATAGGCTGACACGGGGGTGGGTGCTGCCATCGCGTGTGGCAACCAGAAATGAAACGGAAACTGCGCAGATTTCGTAAATGCACCCAGCAATATCAAGAGCAACGCAGGAACATACAGCGGATCAGCTTGTATCAATTCACGGTTTTGCAAGATAACACTGAGATCGTAAGACCCAACAATCTTACCCAAAATTAGCATCCCAGCAATCAACGCAAGGCCACCCAACCCAGTCACTGTCAGCGCCATGCGCGCTCCCTGTCGGCCTGCCTCAAGGTGTTTCCAATACCCAATTAAAAGAAAGGATGACAGCGACGTTAATTCCCAAAAAATTAGCAAAAGCAGTATGTTATTGGAAAGAACAATTCCAACCATCGCACCTTGGAACAACAACAAATAAGTGAAAAATTCGCCCATGTTATCATCGCGTGATAAATAAAACCGCGCGTACGCGATGATCAAAAGCCCTATACCAAGGATCATCATGGCAAACAAAAAACCAAGACCGTCTAGCATAAGAGTCACGTTCAAGCCAAGTTCAGGGAACCAGTCAAAACCCGTTTGCACCACACCACCGTTAAGCACAGTAGGCAGGTTCGTCATCAAGCCCACAAACGCGGAGAGGGTCACAGTGAACGTCACTCCTGCAACGGCCTGACGGCCTGCGGAATTCATTAAACCAGGCAATAAGGCACCCAAAAAAGGCAAGGCTACGATAAGATAGAGAGACACGCGAACTCCTGAGCATAAGGTCGAAAATTGTAATGCCTTTTTGGGTCAGTTTTGATCAACCCTCAAGGGAAACCGGACAGATTGACCATTAATTCAAATGAATTTTATGATTTTTGAAATATGGTGCGTTATCAACTGGCGATTAGGGGCTTTTATAACAAATTCTATGGACTTGAAAGAACTCCAGAGGTCAGCTGTGGCTGAGTTTAAGCACATTCCCAACAATGTAATCCACAGCGAGGGAAGGCCACCACTGAGTCGCAATGACAAGTTGCCCATAAAAACCATGCGTTGACACTCCTTCAAACTTGTAAAGCAAACTGATTATCTCGCCATTTGATTAAAGGGAATTCATCATCTGTTTCCCGCAATAGCGCTCAACCCAGCAAGTTATGAAAAATTGAGGAAAACGGACCCTAGACGCACAGAAAATTCTACGTCCCGTAATGAGGCCAGTCACAACCCATTTATACTAAGCGTCAAGCGTAATTTAATGATTATTCTACCAGATTGCATTGTTATGTCAGTTGCAGTGCGTCCGTTTCGACTTGTTGATGCGGCAGCAAATGCATGCCCGCGTTATCTAGCTCAGTCATCGGTACAGTTCAGTCAGGAATCAGTTCGAAAATTAACGCAAATTGATCCCAATGGGGAAGTATTTGTGCAGGTCTTCCCTAACATACTCCATGTGAGCACTAAATGGGTCAAGCCGCATCACAAATGCAGTAACGGAATACTAACTTTCTTTAATTAGCGGTGCGTCCCATTCAGTGCCTACAAAAGGATTAGTTACTTAAGACATTAGCTTTTCATACAACATATCAACGCAGGATGAAGCGCATTCTGGCGTGAAAACTAACAGACAAAAGGTGACTAAACACCTTCGACAAACTTATAGTCTCGGTCAGCCACTGGTAGCGCAAATGAAAGAGCTTCTTGATATTCAGGACTGTGGTAGAATTTTTTTGCAATGTCCATATCGCCAAACTTGATAATTACACAGCGGGCGCGCGTAGTGCCTTCCATGACTTCAACCTTACCGCCACGGGCCAAAAACTCACCATCATATTTTGCAACAGCTGGTCCAGCAAGGACTGCATATTTCGCGTACTCTTCGTCATCTTTGACGTCAACTTGGACGATAGCGTATGTGGACATATTGGGGCCTCTAATTTTGAATTTGAATCAGTTTGTGCCTGCATCTTAGGCAAATTCAAAACGCGGTCTATTAAAAAGTAGGCATATTTACGCAATTAACCCATAGAATAATTTTACCGTTTGATAAAAAAAATATCTGTGTCAAAGTGAAAAAGAATTTTGACGACAGGAGCAACCATGAATACACCTTTTACTCCAGGAATAGCAGCTGAGCGTCTCACAACTGCGAAACTGAAAGAAAATTTTGCGGATTTGCACGCGCCCTTAAACCGACACGAAGCCATGGTTGCCGCAGACCGTTGTTATTTCTGCCATGACGCGCCCTGCATTACAGCGTGCCCAACGGACATCGATATCCCGTTATTCATTCGCCAAATTGCGACTGGAACGGCAGAGGCTGCTGCGACGACCATTTTTGACATGAATATCCTTGGCGGCATGTGCGCTCGTGTTTGTCCTACTGAAGATTTATGCGAACAGGCCTGCGTGCGTGAACTGGCCGAAGGCAAACCAGTGGAAATTGGCCGTTTGCAACGCTTTGCAACCGACACGGTGATGGACAAGGGTGTTATGCCGTTCAAACGGGCTGAACCGACGAACAAGAAGATTGCCGTTGTGGGTGCCGGACCAGCAGGTCTGTCCTGCGCACACCGTCTGGCGATGCTTGGCAACGATGTTACTGTATACGACGCACAACCGAAGGCGGGCGGACTGAACGAATACGGAATCGCAGCCTATAAAACCACGGATGATTTCGCTGCACGCGAAGTGGACTGGCTGGTTTCAATTGGTGGAATAGAAATAAAGACTGGAATGGCTTTAGGATCAGAATTAAACGTCGATGATTTAGTTAGTTGTTTCGCTGCCGTGTTTCTGTCTGTAGGGCTCGGAGGCGTAAATGCGTTGTCGGTCGATGGTGATGACAAAAGCGGCGTCGACAACGCAGTTTCATTTATCCGCGACCTCCGACAAGCAAGCGATCTCACCACCCTGCCTGTAGGACGTAATGTTGTTGTCATCGGTGGTGGCATGACGGCCGTGGACGCAGCAGTGCAATCAAAACTCCTCGGCGCACAGCAGGTGACGATTGCCTACAGGCGTGGCCGAGATGCGATGTCAGCCAGCCGGTATGAACAAGACTTAGCCGCATCTTTTGGGGTGAACCTACTATTCAATGTGCAGCCCAAGGCGATCCACGGCAACGGGTCTGTGGCTGAGATTGAGCTGGAGTATACAAGTTCTGACAGTGGCAAGTTGACGGGAACAGGCGAGACTATCCGCATACCAGCCGATCAAGTGTTCAGAGCAATTGGCCAGACGTTAACTGACGATGGCGGCCTTAATCTGGACGGGCGAAAAATTGCCGTAACTGGCGCAGGCCGCACTAGCCATGACTTGGTCTGGGCAGGAGGTGATTGTGCATCAGGTGGTGATGATCTGACGGTGACAGCCGTTGCTGAAGGGCGCGATGCTGCAATAGATATTCATAAAACTTTAAACGGGGGCATTTGATATGGCTGACCTGACAACAGACTTTCTGGGCATCAAAAGCCCCAATCCATTCTGGCTGGCTTCCGCACCGCCGACCGACAAAGAATACAACGTCCGGCGCGCGTTTGACGCTGGCTGGGGCGGCGTTGTCTGGAAAACATTGGGCGAAGAAGGCCCACCGGTCGTGAACGTGAATGGACCACGGTACGGTGTAATTTACGGGGCAGATCGCCGCGTACTTGGCATCAACAATATTGAATTGATCACCGACCGCGACCTGCACACAAACCTTGCAGAAATCAAGCGGGTGAAGGCGGATTATCCTGACCGTGCGATGATCGTTAGCATCATGGTCCCCTGTGAAGAAGAAGCATGGAAGGCAATCCTGCCATTGGTCGAAGATACTGGTGCCGACGGGATTGAGCTTAACTTTGGCTGCCCACATGGGATGAGCGAACGAGGCATGGGAGCGGCCGTTGGCCAAGTGCCTGAGTATATTGAGATGGTCACACGCTGGTGCAAAAAATATTACTCCAAGCCAGTAATCGTGAAGCTGACGCCAAATATCACCGATGTGCGCCAACCAGCAGCAGCGGCGCGTCGCGGTGGCGCTGATGCAGTTAGCCTGATCAACACGATCAATTCGATAACATCAGTAAACCTTGATTCAATGTCACCAGAACCCAGTATTGATGGCAAAGGGACCCACGGCGGCTATTGCGGCCCAGCGGTAAAACCCATCGCGATGTCGATGGTTAGTGAGATTTCGCGCTATAATGAAACTAAAGGCATGCCAATTTCCGGAATTGGTGGTGTCACAACATGGCGCGACGCCGCGGAATTCATCACTCTGGGCTGTGGAAATGTGCAGGTATGCACAGCTG
>JBLILC010000015.1:0-35498 GCA_047635635.1 Octadecabacter sp.
TAAAAAATAACGATCTACGTTGCAATAGCTAAATAGAACAGGGCTTCGCAATGTGCGACGCCCTGTTCTGGATCATAGTCAAGCAGTGGCTTTTGCGAGGGCCTGATCTAGGTCTGCAATCAAATCTGTTGCATCTTCAAGCCCGATGGACACACGCACAACACCGGGGCCAGAGCCTGCTGCTTTTTGCTGATCCGCTGACAGTTGGCGGTGGGTTGTAGATGCAGGATGAATGATCAAAGAGCGGGTGTCGCCAAGGTTGGCCACGTGACTGAAGATTTCCAGTGCATCAACAAGTTTAATGCAAGCTTCGTAACCGCCCTTCACGGCAAAAGTAAACAACGCGGATGCGCCGCGTGGACAGACGTCTTTGATGCGGTAAAAATAGGGCGAGGACTTGAGGCCTGCATAGGTCACGTAATCAACGCGTTTGTCAGCTTCCAACCAGTTAGCCAACTTAGTGGCATTTTCAACATGGCGATCCATGCGAAGTGACAGGGTTTCAATCCCCATCAAAGTATAGTGCGCCGCTTGCGGATTCATTGTCATGCCAAGGTCGCGCAGACCTATGGCGATGCCGTGAAACGTATAGGCGAGGGGGCCAAACGTTTCAGCGAACTTGAGGCCATGATACGCTGGTTCTGGCTGAGAAAGGCTTGGAAATTTATCAGACGCAGTCCAGTCAAACTTGCCGCTGTCTACGACACAACCGCCGGTCACAGTTCCATTTCCAGTGAGGTATTTGGTTGTAGAGTGAACGACCAGCGTAGCTCCATGCTCAATAGGGCGGCATAAGTATGGTGTGGCCGTAGTGTTGTCGATGATAAGTGGGATGCCAGCCGCGTCAGCAATATCAGCAACTGCACGCACGTTCATGATGTGACCACCGGGGTTGGCAATAGCCTCTCCAAAAATTGCGCGTGTGTTGTCGTCAATTGCAGCAGTGATGGCTGCTGTGTCATCAATATCGACGAATTTTGCTTCCCAGCCAAACCTCCTAATGGTTTGGCTGAACTGGGTGACCGAACCACCATAAAGGCGGGTGGACACTACTATATTCATACCTGGAGCCATGATCGGGAACAGCGCCATCAATTGCGCTGCGTGACCTGACGAACAACAGACTGCACCTACTCCACCTTCAAGTGTGGCAATGCGTTCTTGCAGCACTGCAACTGTTGGATTGGTCAGACGCGAATAAATATAACCAACTTCTTGAAGGTTAAATAAGGCGGCGGCGTGGTCTGAATCGCGAAAGACGTAGGCAGTGGTTTGGTAGATCGGAGTGTTGCGTGCGCCTGTAGTGGGATCAGGGCGGGCGCCAGCGTGAATTTGCAGTGTATCAAAGCCGTAGGATGAGGTATCGGTCATTGGTCTTCTCCAAGAGTAAAGTTGACACTACGTTAAGGTTAAACGTTAAGGATCTCAATGTGGTCTTAGCCGATGCGCGGATCAATCCCGAATGAAGAACGACGTTCGCGGAAAAACTGTTTTGTCGGTGCAAATGTTCGGTGACTTTGCTGTGCGAAAGATTGACGTTCTTTGCGCACAAATTGGTACCCCAAAAAAGTACCCATTTGGATCAAGCTGCTCATTTCTAACCTGTTGTAATTTTTTTATATGATGGCGTTGGCTCGTTTGATGAGCATGGTAAAGGCAAACTTTAGTGGTTTTTAACCTTTTTATGGCCTTTTTTATTGGAATTAAGACTTTCCCACTTTACCACCAAAAAATGTACATAAAGTATGTTTTTTACTACATCATGACTATTCTTGATAGATTATTTTCACGCCATTGTCCTCACCAATATGTCAAGTTCTTAGAATACCCTCAGGTGGCTTAAAGGACGATGGCAGAAAAATTTATGTGTGATTTTATAAACCTATTGGCGCTGATCCTCACATAAATTAGCGCATCCAAAAGCCTTCTTTTTTGATCTTCTTGCGAATTTGGCGTTCGCTTGGAGGCATATCGTTTTGATCAAACAATGCGCGCACTTTTTCGCCGCATCCTTGGTAAATCATGCGTTTAAAAGGATAATATTGTATAAGCCATTTCTTAATCTTGTTGGGGGCTGTGACTGTATTAAGGATTGCAATAACTGCGTCGGTTTCGCGTGCGTAAAGCATTGGCAACATACGGTAGTGACAGGTTAAAGTACCGTCCAATCCGGCAAGATCACTGCCTGGCCGCCCTCCCCCGTAACTGTGAATTACCAATGGTAATGTGACTTGGTCAAGCCACGGGTCCAGAGATTGCAATATTAGCTCTTCTGGGCGGTTGTCACGTACCTCAAGCGCCCAGTCTTTCCAACGTGAACCGAACGATGGCGCGTCGTGCCCCGTAATCCAGCCCGCGTTAAAATACAAATAACGTTTCCAATGTTTGACTGGTTGTCTCGAATCAAGCGTGCTGTCGAAGTCCAGCCCAAAGCGGTCATAAAGTGATTTCCAGATGACGCCGTAACCTGGCCAGTACAGCTCTTCTTTGGGCCATGTATCCGTGCGCCGCATTGATGCGCTTGGCCGTGTAAAAACGGTGGAAAGCGATGCGATATTGCCGACTATCAAGGTGTCAGTGTCCAAAAATAGAAAATTGCGGCCAGCGGGCATTGCGCAGAGCGCTTCGATCTTATTGCCGTAAAGGTATTTTGCGCCAAATGCCTTATTAACGAAGGGCAAGATCACCGCTCCAAGGGATTCTAGCACGCTTTTAATTTCAAAAGCCATTGTTGGGTTTTTTGGCCACAATGGACCAGCTTGCGGTTCAGCGACGTAAAGTGTGCCTGCAAAAGTCGGTGAGTTGGCCTGAAGGGAGGCCACCAGCAATAAAGCTTCATATTGAAGCCGCCCGTTTTGGCCGACAACCATGATGTCGAAATCTGATGATGGTATCTGGTCGGCTATTTGATTTTGTGTGGGGATCTGGTCAGCCATTTTACTTCCCTACTTACTCAATGAAAACATTATAGGGGCTCGTTGATCACTAAAGAAAGGCAACTTTACGGTATCTGGTTTGTTGTAGAGAGAAAGAGCTTTGATTGACTTACCCCTACCGTAAATTGTGTGAATTGGCTTAGGAATAAAATTGCCTGAACAAAGCAGACCAAAGAACGATGTGGCCGTGGTCCCGACGCAAGATATATTTGTTGAGCTGCTTAAACTTGGGGCAGGCGATGATCTGAATGTAGTTTGCTAACCATAACCAAAACTTCGTACTGGCAAAAATATTAGCGCGATGGAAGTTTGACTTCTTCTTGCGGTGAATTGGGCATAGGATGTATAATTAAAATATGAACATTTACGACATACAGGATGGCAAAGAGAAAAACTGTTTTGTTTGTGTCCCAGAGTGCGGCGACGCCTTTCAAGTCTTTAACCTTGCCGAACAGACTTATATGATCCATCCTAGACGTCGCGCTCATGAAAGTGGTCTCTTTTAGAAAATATAACCCATCTTTGAAGGTTACCCACCTTAATGTCAGATCGTCCAAATATAGTTATTATCCTTGCTGATCACGTTGCTTTTTCTGGTCATTACGGAAATGATCGTTTTCCTTATCGTTGGCCTCATCTTGAAAAGATAGCAGCGAAAGGTGCTTGGTGCGAAAGTGCATATGCGATTACTCCTGTTTGTACGCCATCGCGCGCCAGCTTTCTGACAGGTAAGCGTCCTGACAAGCATGGAATGCGGTGGAATTCTGAATATCCAATTCCCTACAATAGACAAGAATTCCGAGAAGATGAGGTTCTTTATGCACAGCATCTGGCGCACGCCGGTTACGATAACCACTATTTTGGAAAGTGGCATTGTGGGGTCAATAAGACTGCCCAAGACTATGGCTTAAAGGGTTGGAGTTTGCCAGAATACGGCAATATATATGCGTGTGAAGCTTACAAAGATTATCTGTCGCGGATCGGCGAAGATCATCCACAATGCATGATAGAACATCATCTTTTGAAACCAGAGCTTGATGGAATTGAGGTGTTGATGGACCCAGCTGAACCTTGGGATTACATGGATGGCGCTGGGATCTTACTCGGATCTCCAGAGGTAAACGAGCAGTTTTTTGTAGCAAATTTAGCCTGTGACGGTCTCAGATCACTGCAAGGGCAAGAGCAACCTTTTTCTATGGTGATCAGTATGTGGGGCCCACACCATCCTTACTATCCCAGCGTGGCTTATGCTGATCTGATTAATCCAGCGGATATCCCCAAATACCCAAGCTTTGACGAAGATCTTTCAGACAAACCGTGGCGATATCGTGTACAACGGGACCTGCGTTGCCAGCATCGCGCGTTTGAACGTTGGCCAGACTGGGAAACGTGGCAGACTGTGTTGGCACGTTGTTATGCATCAGGGCTACAAACAGATGCTGCAATTGGCCGGATTGCAGCATGCTTAGATGATACTGGCCTTGCGGATGATACGCTTTTTATCGTGACGGCAGATCATGGCGACGGCATTGCTGCGCATGGTGCTGGTTGGGACAAATATTCGACTTTCACAGAAGAGGTTGGGCGCATTCCTTTGGTTGTGCGCTATCCGGCAAAAATTCCAGAAGGTACTAGAATAAAGGCTCCCGTTAGCCTGCTAGATGTGACCGCGACCATGTTGGATGTGGCTGGTGTAAAAAATGACCGGCACCCCTTATCAATGGACGGGTCAAGTTTAATTGGTATTGTAAATAAAAGCCATGATCGCGATAGCCTTATATGTGATCACTTCGGGCATTCAGGCGATATTAGCTTTCAAAAAATCCTTTATTTAGATGGCTGGAAATATGTCTCTGTTTGGGGTGACGACGATGAACTCTACTGTCTTGATGGCGATCCCTATGAGCTGGACAATAAGTTGGACGATCCTCGTACTGTTCAACGGCAACGGATCATGCGGGACAAAATAATTGACCACATGACTGGTCGGCGAAATGAGCGAAGCTTATGGCATCCAGCTGAGTTTTGGGAAGACGGAATTGTTTTCTCGTCACCAGAATGGCCACGAGAAGAAACGCTACATTTGTACAAGCTACGAACCCAGCAAGGCTATCCCGTTTGAAAAAATTATATATTTAGATTTAATATTACCTATTAATTAATAAGATTATTCTATATGATACATTTGAATTACCGAATGTCATACGGGCAGTTCATCAAAAGCGACTTGGTAAAAAGTATGACCTTTTTGATCCAGTGAATTATCTTGGCATGATTAACTTTTAAACTTTGTGAGGCAATTTTATTGTTGGTGGTGGTCAGACAAAGTAGTTTTATGATCTCTATCATGATGGCCTGTTCTTGGCTGTTGTGAGCCGCGCAGAAAATTACAGAGGAAAATTCAATATAATAAATTTTTAAAGGAATCTGAATTTTTTGTGGCGATTAAGGCTGCATGTGGCATGCTAATCTACAACAATTCTACTGGTTTGGATTATTCCGTCCATTTGTTCAACGATGAAATCTAGTCCGTCCAATATCAATTGATGCTGCATCTGGGCTATTATTAATATTTGGTTGTCCTTTAATTGATTCATGACCTTCTTAACTTTGTCCTGATATTTTTGAATAGTATGGTTCGTTTAATAAAAGTTTTAAATAATATGACATATCCAGTTTGCAGTGTTTTGCTTTGTGGATTACGTTGTTTTGTTTAAGCTAGTTATTTGTCTAATAATACTAGGTTTTCTACATTATTGGCCAAGTTGAGCTTATCTTTTCGAGCAGAGCCACAGAGAGCTCAGTACGCAATTCTGTTGAAATAACTTTGATAATTGTGGCCTTTGCTGTGTAGTTAATAAAATCTCGCCTCGGTCATATCTTTATAAAAAAATTTTCTAATAAATGTATTAAAAACTTTTTGTATAACGTAAATATTTTGTGGTAAAATGAGCGAAATAGCGTGTCCTGAGCAAATATACATTTGGTCCAGACAGCAATCCAATATTATTATAGTTTTTTAAATGGGTCGGCTTTCATGGATATATTCTCAGAATAATTTTTGCTGTGGCACTTAAAAATCTCAACACGGTTAGCTTATTGGGATTTCTTACTTGAGAAAAAAGATGGCTTCACTTGAATTAATTTTATTAGGTATTTTTATCTAAAAACTAATTTATGGGGTCCCCCCTATATTATTTTTAAATTAAAAACTTGAGTGCTGGAAAGGCAGACCTTTTGCCGCAGGTGCTTCTCTGTTGGGCTATCCCAAGATCGAAAGTCTCGAGAACTTCTTTTCGATGTGGCTATAATTAATGATGATCTTCAATTTGGAGGCAATTAAAAATCCAAAAGCAAATTCTAATTAGTAAGGCCATGTTCAAACATCTGTAAAGTAATTAAATTATTGAAAAAATCTGTTCGAAGCAGATGCATTAATAATGCTGGTTATAACATATTTTGACACGAACAAAGTCTCGTTTTGCTGTTGTATGTATTGAGATATTTATGATGCCGTGCATAGCCACTTCAAAAGTCAAATTGCCGCAGCTAATGGATCAATTTAGGTTTTAATTTATGTAAATTATAAGTGTCAACACAAGTTCCCTGTGTCCACTCAGACTTGCCTGTGCTTAGTATCCCAATTCTGAGCGCGGGCTTTTTTTTGAGTTAACCATTAATTTTTTTTTACAATGGGTCGATCTGGTAATTTCTGCCATCAACTCAATATTTTGTAAATTTTTTTATGTTCAGCCTCGTGCATATCAGAAAACAAAGCTAACGTTTGCTATCATTTTGTTTTTGTTAGGCCCAAGATACACAACCAAAATACAACGGTCGCGCTGATCATGGTGGCATGAAGGAAGACGGTTGGGCTTCTGTCGTAGCGTGTCGCTTCTCCGGCCTTTGATCCTTCCGAACACGCGCTCGATGCGATTGTGTCGTTTACAGCGTTTCTTCTAGTATTTGTTTTTTAGTATTTTGCGTTCCTGGATACAGGTTTTTTTCTATGATGCATTCTCTTAACCCGTCAGCGTAATATTCTAGATCCACTGCCTGGTGGTCAAAACGGGGTCTTGATGAGAGGGGCACACAATCAATCCGCCTCTGGTACACCGTTCATCAAAGCAGCCGAATTAGTATAATCGCTGATTTGACCCGTTGCGACACCGGAGTGGACAGGACGTTAGCTGTTGTCTGTAATTGCAAGTAGCTTTGTGCTCATCTTAACAGTGGTCTTCTGAATCAAACGTTCACACACCCTTTTTAACCTCAGGCTTGAGGCAGTGTGATGCGCTTTAAAGTGGGTTGAAACAGCTGCCTGAGGGTTGATTTATTAGTAATCCATGAGACAGAATAGAAGTTGATTTGTATTGCGGCCTGTTTTGCCAGCCTCAACATCACATAATTCTTGTTAACACACTCAGGTTGTTCGAGCGGTATTTTAAAGTCTTTTCGAGTCTTATTAGCTAGGTGTGTCACACCTTCAGCCTATATTGACTTTCGATATGAAGCTCCGTCAGACGAGCGCCACATTCCGGCTTTTATAAGAAGCTGGACATCGGTTATGATTCCTTAGATTTGCTCTTTATATCTTCAACCTGCGGGAGCTTGGGCATGGTTGACACAGATGATTCCAAATTGAAGCTTACGTTTAAAGACTCCAAGCCCAATGACGCAATGGTCACTGGATTTGTGATAGAGGAACGCATATCGCAGGTGCCGCGCTACCAAGTCACTATTGATGACCTGCAAGCCGACCTTAGCAATTTCATCGGTCAGGAAGCCGATTTTGTCCTTTGCACAGGATGTCTACATTGGAGAACAGCCGCGCACTTTTTTCTAGCATCGTGACAGATGCGGAACGCCAAGTGACCGCGCAGGGAGACACTTCTGTCGCGCTAACCTTGCAGCCCACGCTTGCGATTCTGGGGCTAAGCAAACGTAGCGCACTTTATCAAAAGCAGACGGTGCTCGATATTTTGTAGGATGTCTTAAAACGTAACGGGCTAAAACAACTGAAAGTCATCTCAAAACCAGGGGCAAAACGCGACACTACCATTTAATACAACGAAAATGATCTGCTTTTTCGCAAAAGCCTGCTGGCTGTAGAAGAACACATTCATTTATTTAATGATTATAAGAAAACTGATGCGCTAATGATACATGAAACGTCACAGCTCTTCCTCTCTGTCGGCCCTGTGGTTGAGCTTACCGAAGCACTTCTCTCCTACGTCTCACGCCGGGAGGCCCAGACGCTGAGAGCACATCACAGCATTCAGGCGCCCAATATCTCATGTAAATCTACCGTAACCCGCACTTGGTAGAAGTATCTACCTTGGTCAATTTTTAGGTATTGGACTTTTTTTGCTACCATTGTTTCAAAAACTGCCAATTTTGTATCTAAAATAGATGCTTCTTGGAATATCATAGCTCTTTTAATCATAAAATTAATGATTTGGTAGTAGTGGTGGGCGACCCTGGAATCGAACCAGGCGTGCGTTTCCGCGAGAGAGTTACAGTCTCCTGCCACACCTTGCGGCCTGACGCCCACTTGAGCTTTGAATAACTATGGCTACTAGGGGCGTCAACCTCAATTCGGGGTCAGGTCTTGCGGTTTTTGTGCGTACTCGCCATGAGGGTGCAAATACAAAGGAATGCATCGTGAAAAAACCAATTTGGGTTGTTGATAAAGAACGTAACAAGCGTGCGGCTGCCAATGAAACTGTATGGCTGTTTGGTATCCACGCGGTTCGCGACGCTCTGCTGAACCCCTTGCGCGTAAAATTGCGTTTTGTTGTAACCAAGAACGCTTTTGATCGTCTTAGCGATGCGGTGTCCATTGGATTGAAAGACAGTGGCCTTGAGCCTGAAATATGCGAACCGCGAAACTTTGCAGCACCAATTGATCCGCAATCGGTACATCAAGGTGCTGCATTAGAAGTGAAACCCCTGGACTGGGGCAATATCGAGGATTGCTGCATGGGTGACGGGGTGAACCCGCCCCGTGTGGTTTTACTTGATAAAGTAACTGATCCACATAATGTTGGAGCTGTTTTACGGTCGGCTGAAGTGTTTGGTGCACAAGCAGTGATCGCAATGAACCGCCACGCCGCACCTGAAACAGGCGCGTTGGCTAAGACGGCCAGTGGCGCAATGGAACGCCAAGCTTACTTGCGTGTACGCAATTTAGCGGATGCGATAGTTAAACTTCAGAGCATGGGTTACCTGGTTCTCGGGCTGGACGGTGAGGGCGAACAAACGATAGACCAAGTTGTGGCTGGAAAACGTGATCGTGCAATTGCACTTGTGTTAGGCGCTGAGGGGCCTGGGCTTCGTGAGAAGACAAAAGAAACCTGCGACGCTTTGGTAAGAATCGACTTTGCGGGTGAATTCGGCTCACTCAACGTTTCGAATGCGGCAGCTGTAGCCCTATATGCTACCAGAGCGAATTAGACTGTAAATAAAATACATGCATTGGTTGTACTTGATAGAAACCGTTGTGAGCTAGACTGCTCAATCGGCAGCTCTCCCCTGAACAACCATAAAACTTTATCAGTCAGAGGTGTATGTTTAACTGCGCTATCTGCGACACCAACTCTCAGTATTCCCCAGATTGAGCACCCTAAACGGCTCTTTTTAAATTTGCGTAAAATATAAAAGTATAAGAAATACCAAGAATTTTAAGAATTTATAAAACTTCTTGGACAGAAGTGAAGATATCTTTGATTAAAACATTTGGGTGATGCACTCTACAGGTGGATTAGGTAGTTTTTAGTACGCTTGAATTGGTCTGACTAAACTAACTACTCAATTGATCAAAAAATTAATGCCTAATAGCCGCACTTTTGTGAAAAACTAAGCCGCTGCTCTACCGGCCATAGTTTTGGTCCTCCTGTCCATTTTAAATGTAAGAGGTATCGTTATTCTTAGAAAATGGGTTGTATTTTTTCCTAAAAGTACCTGACGTCTAAGACGGTAGTGATCCCAAACTTATATGAAATTTTGGGATATGGAAATTTCAGTTTTAATGATATGTAGTTATTCATGGCTGATTTAAGGCCTGCGCGCGCTAATATTATGAATTTGAGCATAAAAGTTGTACCAAAGCTATTTTGATGCAACGTCTTAAAAATTTAATTGTTTCGTTAAAGCAAGCTTAATTTGAATTTTTTTGGTGCGCGTTCCCGCTGAGCGCGTGAAATTCTATTTCACATTGCATCCACATCCGCTGCCGCAAAATTGCACACAACTCTCTCATAATTGCAGGTAATCAAATGAAATAATGGGGAAGATTACGATTTGCAGATTTTAGTATTACAATTATAATCATTAAATTAAGCTTGGCTCAAATTCACTAATAAATACTATGGTTTATTTGCCTAAAATAATAATTCTTAGCCCATGATTTGTACCCAGTTTATCAATAGGACCCCTTTTTTGTGGTGCAAAGATCGGTTAAGTGTTTAGCATGTATAACGATCAATTGCTCAAAGTTGTATTGAACCGGATGAAAATAGTGGCTGTGGTTGGCGTGTCCGCGAATCCAGTGCGGCCCAGTTATTTTGTGGCACAATATCTATCGCGAAAGGGTATCCGCGTGGTGCCGGTTAATCCCAAGCTGTCCGGGCAGAATCTTTTTGGTGAAACGGTCTATGCGAATCTTTCAGATATCCCGTTTGCTGTTGATATGGTAGATGTTTTTCGCCGTTCCGACGCAGTGCCTGCAATAGTTGATGAAGCTCTAGCTCGTTGGACTGATTTGCAGACGATCTGGCTACAAATCAATGTTCAGCATGCAAGTGCTGCCAAAGTGGCCCAAGCACGCGGAGTGACGATGATTCAAAATAGCTGTCCGAAGATTGAATATCAGCGCTTGTTTGGCGAGTTGCGGATGGGTGGTTTTGCAACAGGCGTGATTTCGTCAAAGTTATGATGTGGTGCGCGGGGGCCACCCTTATAAAGCTACTTTAAAATACTTCTGACACATAAGCATGAAAAATGACGTTATGATGGGTCTTTGATCATGAGGTCTGCGGCGACGCGAATTTCACGCAGTGGTCGCACGCGGCGGATAGATTCTGCGTAAAGTGGGTGGTCTTTATAGGCGGCAAGCTCGACTTCATCTTTGAATTCAGCAATGACAACAAAATCTGGGTGTGGACCTGGAATTTCGTCTAAGGCAAGGTTGCGTGTTACGCTGAATGCATCGACATGTGGGTTGTCTTTGAGAACCCAAAGACCCGCCTCGATTTCATCTAGATCATTTGCGTCAATTGCGCTGAAAAATGCTATGTGGCGGATCATCGGTTAGCCTTTTCTGTTAGACCTGATTGGGCGCTACGGCTTGCAAGTTCCACTTCGATATCATCAAAAGTGACATCGTGAGCAGCGCACATTACTAGGAGATGGTATAAGACGTCGGCGGCTTCGGATGTTAAGCGTAATTTGTTGCCTTTTGTCGCTTCGATAATAGCTTCTATCGCTTCTTCACCAAACTTTTCAGCTGCCTTGTCTGGATCACTAAGCAGCTTGGCTGTCCAGCTTGTGTCTGGATTTGAATTTTTACGGGCAGCGATCGTCTGAGCCAGCTCTTTTATTGACATTTCATAACCTTACAGGAACGCCAGCGGCATGCATATGCGCTTTGGCTTGTGGGATTGTGTAGGTACCAAAGTGGAAAATTGATGCTGCGAGAACCGCAGAAGCGCGCCCCAATGTTACCCCTTCGACGAGGTGGTCAAGTGTGCCAACACCACCTGAGGCGATAACTGGAATCGATACTGCATCCGTTACGGCACGAGTCAGGGCGAGATTAAAACCAGACTTGGTGCCATCGTTATCCATTGCAGTGAGCAGGATTTCACCAGCGCCTTTAGCTTGCGCTGTAAGCGCGAATTCAACCGCGTCAATTCCAGTAGCACGCCGACCGCCGTGGGTAAAGATTTCCCAGCGACCAGGTGCTACCGTTTTTGCATCAATGGCGCAGACAATACATTGGCTGCCAAATCTCAGGGCTGCTGCTGTCAGCACGTCTGGGTTGGTAACCGCGGCGGAATTAAAAGACACCTTATCAGCTCCCGCCAACAGTAGACTTCGCACGTCTAGGTGGGTACGGACACCTCCACCAATGGTGAGTGGCATAAAACACGCTTCAGCCGTGCGAGTGGCCAAATCGTACATGGTGCTACGGTTTTCTTCAGTGGCCATGATATCGAGGAAGCACAGTTCATCTGCGCCCGCCGCGTCATAAGCACGTGCGGTTTCAACGGGATCACCTGCGTCTACTATGTCGACAAAATTGATACCCTTGACAACTCGGCCATTGGCAACATCGAGGCAGGGAATGATGCGGGTTTTAAGCATGGCTTAAAGTCCGCAGCGCGGCCGTCAAATTAATTGCGCCGTCGTATAATGCCCGACCTGAAATGGCACCAGAGATCACGCCTGTGGCTTTAAGCGCCTCAAGGTCGGCCAATGATGACACGCCGCCCGAGGCGATGACGGGAATATTCACAGCGCGAGCTAAACTTTCGGTTGCGGCTATGTTGGGGCCTTTCATTGCTCCGTCACGTAGGATGTCGGTATAGATGATCGAGGCAATGCCGGCATCCTCAAATGATTTTGCTAGATCGGCAACTTGAATATTAGTTTCAGTTGCCCACCCTTTGGTGGCAACAAACCCGTTGCGTGCGTCCAATCCAACGGCGACTTGGTTTGGAAATGCCCGCGCAGCTTCACGCACTAGCTCGGGTTTTTCAACTGCTATGGTACCAAGAATTACACGAGTCAGCCCGCGGGTCAACCAGCGTTCAATCGTAGCCATGTCGCGAATACCACCGCCCAGTTGTGTAGGCACAGGGCAGGCTGCAAGGATTGCTTCAACAGGAGTAGCATTGACAGGTTCACCAGCAAATGCGCCGTTTAGGTCTACCAGGTGCAGCCATTCGCAGCCAGCTTCAACAAACGCGCGCGCCTGTGCTGTGGGGTCGTCATTGAACACCGTAGATTGTTCCATGTCGCCATGCACAAGCCGCACGGCTTGCCCGTCTTTGAGGTCGATTGCTGGGTAAAGGATCATGGTGTTACCTGTATTTTGATTTAACTTTGTTTATGCACGCAGTGCTACAAGATGCAACGTGATCCAAAAAGGTAGTTCAAATATACTACCGTGTGTTACGCTTATTTGGAATTGGACAGAATGGATGGTATTCGCGCAATACCAGAGAGGAGACATTTTATGAAAAAGATCGTATTTATGCTAGTAGCTTCTACTGGCTTTGCTGGCGCAGCCTTTGCAGACTCGCTTGAAGGCACTTGGCGAACGCCAATAGACGACAATGGCAACTCTGGTATCGTTGTGGTGGCTCCTTGTGGGGTGGTCTTTTGTGGTACGCTTTCCCAATCGTTTGAAAGTTTGGGTGTACAAATGGCATCGCCCAATATCGGCTGACAGATTATCTTTGATACGACCTCATTTGAAGGTGGTGCATATCGAGGGCAAATCTGGTCTCCAGATCGTGACAAGCTTTACAAATCGCGCCTTCAGCTCATTGGAGACGCGCTGTCGGTTTCTGGCTGTTTTTTTGGTATTTGTCGGGATGGAGGCACTTGGATGCGAGATTAAATTATAGCCTTAACGGTAGTTGATTTCTCTGAAACCTGCAAAAAAATTATTTTAAATATTCCCCTTCGAATTTTTATGGCGCCCATTTCAGAAAGTTTGCGATTAGTTTTAGGCCTGCCCTTTGGCTTTTCTCTGGATGAAACTGTGTTCCTATAATATTGTCACGCCCAACGATTGCAGTGACGCTGCCTGCGTAATCACAGTGTGCCAGACATTGCGCTTCATCCAGCATCACCATTTGCCAAGAATGAACAAAATACGCGTGATCTCCAGTTTCTATGCCCTTTAGCACAGGGTGTGGTGCGTCGATGACTAAATCATTCCATCCCATATGTGGTATTGGAAAGCCCGAATTAGCGGGTCTGATCTTGTGTACCTCACCGTTGATCCAGCCAAAGCCTTCGGCTTCTTCGTGCTCGTATCCCTTGATTGCGAGCATCTGCATCCCGACGCAGATGCCTAAGAAAGGTACAGCGCGAACCTTAACGCTTTCACAGATTGCCTCTGCTAGTCCAGAAATCCTTTGAAGTTCTGCTTTACAGTGCGGAAACGCGCCGTCGCCTGGCAACACTATACGATCAGCTTTAGCAACTATATCTGGGTCGCCTGTGACGATAATAGCTCCTGCATTCGTTTCAGAAGACATGCGTTCAAACGCTTTTTGCGCTGAATGTAAATTGCCACTGTCGTAGTCAATTAGAACTGTGGTCATATAACTTTTCCTGCTTAAATTGTCACAAGGCACCCTTGGTTGACGGGATTGCATCCGCTTTGCGCGAGTCGATTTCTACTGCTATGCGAAGTGCGCGGGCGAGTGCCTTAAATGCCGCCTCAACAATGTGGTGGCTGTTAAACCCGTGTAACCAGTCAATGTGCAGTGTAATTCCGCCATGGGTACTGAGAGCCTGAAAGAATTCTCGAACTAATTCGGTGTCAAAATTGCCAATTTTCGCGGTTGGCAAGTTAAGATTACAAACCATTAAGGGACGGGCGGACATGTCCAGTGCACAGCGCACCTGCGCGTCGTCCATGACAAGATGGCAGTCGCCATAGCGGTTTATCCCGCGTTTATCGCCCATTGCGTCAACTAATGCCTGACCGAGTGCGATGCCGACATCTTCGACAGTATGGTGATCATCAACGTGTAGATCACCCTTAGCGCGCACAATCATATCGATCAGCGAATGGCGCGACAGCTGATCTAGCATGTGGTCAAAAAAACCCACACCTGTCTGATTGTCGTATTTACCTGTTCCATCGAGATCAATTTCTACTGAAATAATTGTTTCAGCAGTTTTACGAGTTATTGTGCTGGTGCGCATATGCATGCTCCATTCATTTTAGCTGAAGTATAGAACGTATACCGTGCATCGCCAAGCGGGGGGCGCGCGTAAAGTAGGAAAGTGGGCTCAATGGCCACAGCGGAAAGGGGGTTGGAATTAGTGGCGTAATTGCATCAAATGAGAAAATCAAAAAAACTACGGAGATCGATCATGGATTCAAAATTTTGGGACGTACCTGTGGGTAAGATTGCGTCGGTAGTCACGCATCTGCAAATGTTTGAACGTCCTGCGCCAAGAAAAATCCTACCGATCATCGCAGATCTTGTAGTACACGAAACACCCGACTTGGAGTGGTACCGCGATCTTTTCAAACGGGTCGGAGGGCAAGACTGGATGTGGTTTTCGCGTCTTAGTATTGACGACGCAGAGCTATCTGCAATTCTGCATTGTGATGATTTGCATCTGTATTCAGTACGTGTGGATGGCTATGACGAGGGAATTTTGGAACTTGACTTTCGCGTGCCGGGTGAATGTGAACTCGGTTACTTTGGTCTAACATCTGCAATGGTTGGCACGGGGGCAGGGCGATGGTTGATGGAACATGCGCTTGATAAGGCATGGTCACATGTCATCAACCGTTTTCATGTCCATACTTGCACTTTGGATAGCCCACAGGCTTTACCGTTTTATATGCGTACCGGCTTTGTCGCTTATCATCGCCAAGTGGAAATTGCAGATGACCCGCGCAAGGTTGGTGTTTTATCTGCGGATAGTGCACCACAGGAGCCTATCATTTAATCGTCAATTTCCAATTTCAACAAGAACGCAACGTTATTAGTGATGTTGCGCCATTCGCCGTTGCGCCATGCTTTTCCCCTGCCATTCAGCTCTCTGCATGGTTCATAAGAATTTGCATCTTTTAGAGGTTATGACGTGGTATGATTGGTTTATTCACAAATGGCACTAAAAGTGCTGCGGAGCTTTATTGTTTCAGTCAAATAAAACACTCAAACGTAATTTTTAAGTTATAAATTTCAGCTGATCGAGAATTTCTTTTGAACACGTGAAATTATTAATCTAACTTCAGTCTTCGAAATACTTATGGCAAAGAGTGGTAGCAACTAGACTTGATTACTAATGGAATATTTTAAAAACTGCACGAACTGGAGCGGGCGAAGAGATTCGAACTCTCGACCCTAACCTTGGCAAGGTTATGCTCTACCCCTGAGCTACGCCCGCATCCTGTTCGTTGGGGTGATCTATAAAGTCTGGCCCAACCCCGCAAGAGCAAATGTTGCTATAAGTGGACTTTTTTTCAACAATCACAAAATGACGCTAATGTAGAAAAAACCAGTTGAAAAATTGATATTAAAAACGATGTCAAAGTCAGTGTCTTATCTACTCCAAAGTAAGTATATCTTTGATGCGAAGCAAAAACGCCTAAACAAGGCACTAAGCGTCTGACAAGCACGATCATCCTTATCAAATGTAACTCGATAAGTGCCAGGCTTTGCAATTTAACCAGCAGCATAAGCAACAGATAAAAAGCGCATATTTTGCGCGATTAGCCTGTGCATGAATATGTTTTGTCATCGTGATTGCCAAGACCAAGTTGGATGGCTCATTGATAAATAATAGTGCAAAAAATTATCATATAAGCCAGTGGCCCTCGTCTCAAAATTATCTAGACGGGTTGCAAATATAAGATGAGTGACAAACCCTACCGCCCGCCCAAACTAGCATAATTGTATGTATGGCGTGCTTTAAACCTATTTAAATTTATTAACTAAAACAAACCAAGAGCGTTGTTGAAATTATTGTTACCTGCAATCAGCGTCTGATTGTTTAGATATAGTATGTGTAGTTTAGATCAAAAATACTCCCCACAATCTCCCACCGTGGCTGCCCCATCGCAACCAGATACGCCTTAATCAAAACGCATTCGCTTCTGTTCAAAAACGGGAGCAGCATGTTATCGGCTGTGTTGATCACACAAAGGTTTGCTGCCCATTCGTTGTCTAATAATTTGTAGTTAACTGTGTTAACCTCGGCGACGAAGGTTTACGTGAATCGCCAAAAGCCACTGTTATATTGGTACCTGTATGTGCCTGCCATAAATCATGTACAGCGCGCATAGTAAGTACCCGCTAATGCGTGGGGCATCGTTATCTTCTCCAAGGGTATAAAAGCAGCAATAATCTGCAATTAAAATGAAAGGGAGCGGGAGGGGCGTATCATCCTCCATCTGCGTCATTTGTGAGAGACAAAACTTCCGATGCACGATTCATTTTATCGCATATTATCCAAAGCAGTTGTCAATGTCAGTGTTGCCAATTAATGGATTTACTTCTCAACATAATCTCATTGGGTTTAGCGTTGAGTACTGGTTGTTTGGTTTGCCACTACAAGATAAACGACCCGATTGGACTATTTTGTAACCGTTTGATTTTTTTGGGGCAAACTGGCTAAAATTTAACTAAACTAAATTAAAATAATTTAATATTTTATATATATATGTTGCTCTGATTCATAATTGATATTGGAATTAACGTACGACATTAAAAATCCAGAAATCTAAATTTTGATAAATTAAAAAATTATCTTTTGAAGAGTTTATTTGTGGAGTTCCCTGCTTTTTTAACATCCTTAAAAATTTTCAGCTAATTGAAAAAGTTTTGCTTAAAATAATTACAACGAGCTAAAAAAATAAAAATTCTCACTTACAAAGGTAACTCAAAATCAACGAGCAAATCTTTGGCGTCAATCTGACTGCCAGCTGCTACGTGGATGACTTTAACAGTCGCGTCTTTTTCAGCGTAGATGCCAGTTTCCATCTTCATCGCCTCGATGGTCAACAATAGGTCACCTTCTTTTACTTTTTGCCTTGGAGTGATCACGACGCTGGCCACAACGCCAGGCATAGGCGCACCAATTTGGGCGTCATTGCCAAATTCGGCCTTTGCGCGCTGCTTGGTAATGGAATCGGCTGACCGATTGGGCACACGGATTGTGCGCGGTTGGCCGTTGAGTTCAAAGAAAACCTTTACCTCGCCTTCATCATTGGTTTCAGCCACGGCTTGCAGAAGGATTTCCAATGTCTTACCTGGGTCAATCTCAGCGCAAATCTCTTCAGCGGGTTCCATGCCGTAAAAAAACGTGCGTGTGGGAAGAGTGCGTACCGGACCGTATAATTCGTGGCGGTGCGCATAATCAAGGTACACTTTGGAATACATCAAATAGCCGTTTAGGTCTTCACCGTCTATCTCTGCACCATCGAGTTTTGTAGATAACTCTGCGCGCACGACAGAAAGATCAACAGGTTTTAAGTGTTTTCCGGGACGTTCAAGATTTGTTTCTTCGCCTTTTAGTACCTTTTTAACAATTGCATCAGGGAAACCATTTGGTGGCTGGCCAAGGTTGCCGCGCATCATATCCACCACACTTTCGGGGAAGCTAACGTCTGTATTAGGATCTTCGACCTGGGTGCGCGTCAGATTTTGGCTGACCATCATCAAAGCCATATCGCCAACCACTTTGGAAGAAGGTGTAACCTTGACGATATCACCAAACATCTGGTTTACGTCAGCGTAAGTTTGAGCCACTTCGTGCCAGCGTTCTTCAAGGCCCAATGACCGTGCTTGTGCTTTCAGGTTTGTAAATTGACCACCGGGCATTTCGTGTAAATACACTTCGGATGTTGGAGCCTGTAAACCAGATTCGAACGGCGCATAATGCGCGCGCACAGTTTCCCAGTAGTTACTAATCTCGCGTATAGCAGAAATATCGAGGCCTGTTTCACGGTCTGTACATTTCAGGGATTCAACTATTGATCCCATCGTTGGTTGGCTGGTGTTGCCGGAAAAGCTGTCCATCGCGGCGTCGATGCAGTCCACACCTGCCGCGGACGCTGCCAACACAGTCGCGATAGCAGCTCCAGACGTGTCGTGGGTGTGAAAATGAATTGGTAAGCCGATCTCGTCTTTTAGAGTCTTGATCAACACAGAAGCAGTGCCATGTTTCATAAGTCCCGCCATATCTTTTAGACCAAGTACATGTGCCCCTGCCTTTTCCAGTTCTTTCGCCATGCCGACATAATATTTTAGGTCATACTTGGACCGATTAGGATCCAACATATCTCCTGTGTAACACATCGTTCCTTCGCAAACCTTACTGGCATCAATCACCGCGTCCATCGCCACACGCATGTTTTCTACCCAGTTCAGGCTGTCAAACACGCGGAATACATCAACGCCAGATACAGCTGCTTGGCGCACAAATTCTTGCACTACATTGTCAGGATAGTTGGTGTAGCCGACGCCATTAGACGCCCGCAAAAGCATCTGCGTCATAATATTGGGCATTTTTTTGCGGATATCGCGCAGACGTTGCCACGGACATTCCTGCAAAAAACGATAGGCTACATCAAACGTGGCACCACCCCAACACTCCATGGAAAACAGACCTGACATGTTGGATGCATAAGCGGGCGCGACTGTAATCATATCAATGGATCGCATGCGTGTGGCAAGCAAAGACTGGTGCCCGTCGCGCATGGTGGTGTCCGTAATTAGCAGGTGTTTTTGGCTTCGCATCCAGTCGGCCACGGCTTGTGGACCTTTTTGATCCAGAATTTGGCGCGTGCCATCGATGATGTTCATGGTGCGCTGGGCAGGAGCTTTAGGTGCAATTGCTTGCGCACTTGGTTTGGGCCGATTTAGGGTTTCGGGATGTCCGTTAACCGTGATGTCCGCAATGTAGGTAAGGATTTTTGTAGCTCGGTCACGGCGCGGTTTAAAATCAAAAAGTGCCGGCGTCTGATCTATGAACTTTGTGTGGTATTCGTTTTTTAGGAACGTTGGGTGTTTAAGTAGGTTTTCCACAAAGGCGATGTTAGTCGATACTCCCCTGATACGAAATTCACGTAACGCACGGTCCATCCTCGCAATCGCGGCTTCAGGAGTTGGAGCCCACGCGGTAACTTTTTCGAGCAGACTGTCGTAGTAGCGCGTAATGACCGCACCAGAATAGGCAGTGCCGCCATCAAGGCGAATGCCCATGCCCGTTGCACTGCGATAGGTCTGGATGCGGCCATAATCGGGAATGAAATTGTTGGATGGGTCTTCAGTAGTGACGCGGGTTTGTAGCGCGTGCCCGTCGAGTTTAACGTCATATTGGCTGGCACATCCTGTAGCCTCGACCAGCGATTTCCCCTCAGCGATCTTGATCTGCGCTTGCACAATGTCGATGCCAGTAACTTCTTCGGTGACTGTATGTTCGACCTGCACGCGGGGATTAACCTCGATAAAGAAAAATTTTCCCGTATCCATATCCATCAGGAATTCGACAGTTCCAGCACATTCGTAGTTCACATGTTCGCATATCTTTTTTCCCAAGGCGCAAATTTGCTCCCGTTGTGTGCCAGACAAATAGGGAGCAGGCGCGCGTTCGACTACTTTCTGATTGCGTCGTTGTACTGAACAATCGCGTTCCCACAGGTGGTAAATTTCACCTTTGCTGTCACCAAGAATTTGCACTTCAACATGGCGTGCCTTGATGATCATCTTTTCAAGGTAGCCTTCGGAATTGCCGAAGGCGGCCTCGGCTTCACGGCGGCCTTCAAGAACTTTTTCCTCAAGTTCAGACTCATCCATAATGGCACGCATGCCACGCCCACCACCGCCCCATGATGCTTTAAGCATCAGTGGATAGCCGACTTCACTGGCTTCTTTTTTGATTGCCACCATATCATCGCCAAGTACTTCGGTGGCGGGGATGACAGGAACTCCAGCCTCAACCGCGACGCGGCGAGCGCTAGCTTTGTCACCAAGTCGGCGCATAGTTTCGGCGCGTGGCCCGATGAATTTAATGTTATTGGCTACGCAAGCATCTACAAAATTAGGGTTTTCGGAGAGTAGACCATACCCAGGGTGGATTGCGTCGGCCCCACATTGCAGTGCCACACGAATGAACTCATCAATACTGAGGTAGGCGGCAACAGGGCCAAGGCCTTCACCGATGCGATACGCCTCATCTGCTTTGAAACGATGAAGTCCGAGTTTATCTTCCTCTGCATAAACTGCGACGGTTTTTTTACCCATCTCGTTGGCAGCGCGCATAATGCGAATGGCAATTTCACCCCGATTTGCGATCAAGATTTTCTTGAATTCAGCCATGGAGTAATCCTCTCAATTTGCACTTGCAGCATTTATGATTGTTTTGTCGTTGGTGTAAACGGTTAAGCGGTTTGTTGGCTTGTGCTGTGATCACAGAGTGTGACCAGTCTTTCATTAGTTTCTGTCAGCCGCTGAGAAGTTTTATAAGCAAAATATTGTGAACAGATCACGAACATCGGGGTTTTCTTGATCTGTAAACAGAGCTAGGAAGAGAATATGACAAGTTATTCGGATAATGATGCCTTTGAGGCAGCCCCCGCCCCTAGAACAGGGGGGAAACCGTCTCTGTCTCAGCGAGCAACGGCAGCACCTCAAATGGATTACTTTGAGGGGTTAAACTCCGCACAGCGTCAAGCGGTTGAAACGCTGGATGGGCCTGTGTTGATGCTCGCTGGGGCAGGTACGGGCAAGACCAAGGCGCTGACCTGCCGAATTGCGCATTTGATGGCGACAGGGCGCGCCCGCCCGGATGAGATTTTGGCGGTGACGTTTACTAACAAGGCTGCGCGCGAAATGAAAAACCGCATCGGCGGACTGACGCAAGGTGCGTCGGAGGGAATGCGCTGGCTTGGAACGTTTCATGCAATCTGTGTGAAACTACTGCGTCGCCATTCAGAGTTGGTCGGTTTAAAGTCTAGTTTTACGATTTTGGATACCGACGACCAATTGCGGCTGTTGAAGCAGCTTGTTCGGGCCGCCGGTATTGATGATAAGCGCTGGCCACCACGCATGCTTGCAGGCATAATAGATGGTTGGAAGAATAAGGCTTGGACGCCAGCGCAAGTTCCGATGGGTGAGAGTGGTGCTTTTGACGAAAAAGGTCTTAATTTATATGCCGCGTATCAACAACGCCTAAAAGATCTGAACGCCTGTGACTTTGGCGATCTGTTGCTTCATATGGTGACAATTTTTCAAACCCATGCAGATGTGTTGGCGAGCTATCAAAGCTGGTTCAAATACATCCTCGTAGACGAATACCAAGATACTAACGTCGCTCAATATCTGTGGCTACGCCTTCTGGCACAGGGGCATAAAAATATTTGCTGCGTTGGTGATGATGATCAATCAATCTACGGTTGGCGTGGCGCTGAAGTTGGTAACATCCTCCGGTTTGAAAAAGACTTTCCGGGTGCGCATGTAGTGCGGCTTGAACAAAACTATCGTTCCACTGGGCATATTTTAGGTGCGGCTGGTGGAGTTATTGATGCGAATAAGGATCGGCTTGGCAAAGCGCTTTTCACCAATGGGGAAGATGGCGAGCAGGTGCGTTTAATCGGCCATTGGGATGGTGAGGAAGAGGCGCGTTGGATTGGTGAAGATATCGAGGCCATGCTTCATGGTACCCGTGGACATGACGCTATTAATTTAAATTCAATGGCAATTCTGGTGCGTGCGTCCCACCAAATGCGCAGTTTTGAAGATCGATTTTTGACCATTGGTCTACCCTACCGTGTCATCGGGGGGCCGCGGTTTTATGAACGAATGGAAGTGCGCGTCGCGATGTCGTACTTTCGGCTTGCGGTCAGTCAGGATGATGACCTGGCTTTTGAACGTATCGTTAACACACCAAAACGTGGGCTTGGCGAAAAAGCAGTGCAGACGATCCAAAAGGTTGCACGCAGTAACGGTGTTAACTTGATTGAAGGCGCGCGCCTTTGTGTTGATGGTGGCTTGATAAAAGGTAGGGGTGGCAACGCGCTGGGCGAATTATTAAAAGGAATTGATCGTTGGTATCAGCAATTGCACGGCCAGCTAAATGGGGCGAGACGCCGTGACACTGCCGACGATTCTTTTTTTGTCATTGATGATGGTCCGACGGTTGAAGTCTTTGAGGGCGCATCGAACGTGAATCACGTTGAGCTGGCCGAGGTGATATTGGATGAATGCGGTTATACGGCGCATTGGCAAAACGAAAAAACACCGGAAGCCCCAGGGCGGTTAGAAAACCTGAAAGAGCTCATTAAAGCCCTTGAGAACTTTGACAGTTTGCAGGGTTTTCTTGAGCATATTTCGCTAATTCTGGATAACGCCAAAGAAGAAAAGGGCGATATGGTCACTATCATGACCTTGCATGGCGCCAAAGGGCTGGAATTTCCATCAGT
Organism: Octadecabacter sp.; assembly: GCA_047635635.1. Classification (GTDB taxonomy): domain Bacteria; phylum Pseudomonadota; class Alphaproteobacteria; order Rhodobacterales; family Rhodobacteraceae; genus Octadecabacter. The sequence goes on from JBLILC010000015.1 coordinate 23,122, forward strand.
GTATTTGCCTGGTTGGGAAGATGGGCTGTTTCCGTCGCAGCGCAGTATGGATGAAAGTGGTGTTAAGGGGCTAGAAGAAGAACGTCGCCTTGCTTACGTAGGAATTACGCGTGCTGAAAAGCATTGCACGATTTCGTTCACTTCCAGCCGTCTTGTATACGGTCAATGGCAAAGCCAAATGCCAAGCCGTTTTATTGACGAACTGCCTGAAATAAATGTGGAAGTACTAACGCCGCCTGGTCTGTACGGCGGTGGATTTGGTGCCGCTGGTATGTCAGCACAGGCGAACCCAGCTAGCGAAGGTATGGCATCAACTTTGCACGATAAAATGGCCAAGGCTGACGTATATAATTCCCCCGGTTGGCGACGCTTGCAAAGTCGATCCCAGCAACGTTCAATAACTCAACCTAAAGAAGCTCGCAACTCGGTGATTGATATGACGGCAACGTCGTCATTCACCACGGGAGAACGCGTTTTCCACCAGAAATTTGGTTACGGTTTTGTAATGGAGATCGAGGGCGACAAGCTTCTGATTGAATTCGATAAGGCTGGCGATAAGAAGGTCGTAGCGAAGTTTATTGTCAGTGCTGACAGCGCCAACGACGTGCCGTTTTGAAAGTTCATTATTTTAATATTCGGTAGTACAACTGCCTTATAATAATTTTATAATTGATTCCCACTTTCTAGGCACCAAATTGCTCAATATATCTAATACTAGATCTTAGGTCACCATATCGATGAAGATAGAAGACTTAGAAATACAAATTGAACCAGTGTTAGCACTAATATTTTCGTTTTGATAATGCCTAAACAAAACAAGTGTCTGCGTAATGTTAATAATTACCTGTTTTTGTCTAAGATTGCCCATCATACGTTGCAAGGAACGCAGATCGTACCAAATGTTAAAATTACGATTTTGACGTGCCATAGCGTACGCAATCAGTCTGCGTCTATTGCTGTGCATCCATTGACCACGCCCTTAGATCAACCTGTTGAAACTCTACTGCCTGCAAGAATGTAAGTGGCACACTCGTCTTTTAAGGTTCGACTGCCAGCTTTTGGGTTGCTTCTGAAAATTTTCCATATCATCAATAATAAATAGGTAATTAACACCATTTTCAATATGCGGTCTGTAAGGGGATCGCATTAAACAGCAGCATTAATCCGGCACCAATTATTACAATCATCGTTTTAAATTCAATTGTGATACCAATTATGTTTGGTAAAATGCGTATGAAGCCAATATTATCCCCCGACGTGTCACTATCGCATTGTTTTGCTCAAGTGTAACAGGGGGCGACAAAGGAAAGACTAACAGTGCGGGGATATAATATAATTCATGACCGATACTATATGCAATGAAATCGCCTTAATGTCTCGGAATAAGATTAAACTAACTACAAAATAGATTGTTTTAATTAATCTGCAAATATTGAGTCAATTACTTTATGCTGAAATGACTGATCCAAAAGAGGAAAAACTATACAGTCTAAAATGCAGTGAGCTTGCAAGAAAAAGTTTTCTAATTTGACTTTAAAAGCGCAATGGACCCGCCTGATAAAGTTACAGAATGTTAAAGTATTCTTGCGGTAACTGAACATTATAACACTTAAAAATAGACAATTTAGAGACTTGTAAAGGTTTTCACACCAACTCTTTGTGGACGATGACGCATGTATGGGAGAAAATAAGTCATACTGGTATTAGATAGCTTAGGTGTATTAATCTGCAATATATGCTTGAAAACTCACTACTAAACAAAAAAGCAACGAGACCCAGGAGGAGGTAGGTCTCGTTGCTTTAATAAATGAGCCACATCTCTGGGAGGAGAAAGCAAGCCCTGTCTTGTTTAGTTATCAAGTGCGGCGATGTCAGGGAGGAGGAAAGACACCGCCGCGTCTTGACCGAAGTGCCCAGGCCCCAGGGAGGAGGCAGGAGTGGGCACGATCACGGGGACACCTTCTGGGAGGAAGAGAAAGCCCCGATTCCAAAAAAATTTATGCTGAGCCGAAAGCTGCCTCGTGGGCAACAGCTCTCAATGTGTGATAGTTTAAACCTAGATCGTTTAGTTCTCGCTTTGAAAGTGACTCTAGCTCTCGCAATGTGTTGCTATACTTCTGATATTGAGCGTAGCGCGCTGTAAGCGGTTTTATTAGACTGGTGAATTTAGAAAAGACTGATGAGCCAATGATGCCAACGTTTGAGGTATATGCCATAGTAGTTTTCTTTCAAAGTTTGACCCTGATATTGGGCCATCGAATAATGTGCCGTATTACGACTGTGACCATTGATAGAGAATTGCTGCATGTGCACAATCCCCGTTATATCAATGCTGCTATGCAGAATTCGCATGGTTAACAGCTTGAAATTGTTTAGGTTAGCGCAATCATGGAATTAGTCTTGGGGTAAACTTATCGAATGCACAAAACATCAGCGCTGTTGTCCTGACGTTAGGCAGTCTATGAGCATGTGAAAGTAATGAACGAAAAAGCAGGTTGATCATGGTGCAGACAAACGAGACAATCGTTGCAGTTTTGAAAAATATTAGTATGCCTGACGGTGGTGATCTAGTTTCGCGTGATATGATCCGTGCGCTAAACATAGTGGGCGACAATGTGAATTTCGTTATTGAAGTTTCCGATGCGGCTATGGCCAGTAGGATGGAGCCGATACGCAAAGCCGCTGAAATGCTTGTTGCAAATATGGATGGCATTTCGACGGTGTCAGTAGTGCTCACCGCACACAGTTCAAATCCTGACCTGTCCAAACAGCCAGCTCCGCCTACAGACAAAATAGCTCCAAGCTTAACAATTGGTCGCCATCCTACCGCGCAAGCAGGCCGCGAGAGCTTGCCCGGTGTGGACCGCATCATTGCAATCGGATCTGGTAAGGGTGGTGTTGGTAAGTCGACAGTCTCAAGCAACCTTGCCGTGGCGCTGGCTAAGCAGGGTCGTCGTGTAGGTCTGCTTGACGCTGATATTTATGGGCCTAGCCAGCCGCGCATGATGGGTGTCAATACACGTCCTGGTAGCCCAGATGGAAAAACGATAATTCCATTGATAGCCCATGGTGTAACAATGATGTCAATTGGTTTGATGACAGATCCTAGTAAGGCCATCGTGTGGCGTGGTCCTATGTTAATGGGTGCGTTGCAACAGATGTTAACTCAGGTTGAGTGGGGTGAACTCGATGTGTTGTTGGTCGATTTGCCTCCCGGTACGGGAGATGTGCAACTAACTCTTTGTCAGAAAACGCAATTGACCGGCGCGATTGTTGTATCTACACCGCAAGACGTTGCTCTGATTGATGCGCGCAAAGCGATTGACATGTTCAATACGCTTAAGACGCCAATCATCGGGCTAATTGAAAATATGTCTATTTATAAGTGTCCAAGTTGTGGCCATGAAGCTCACCTGTTTGGCCACGGTGGCGTCCAGAAAGAAGCGGAAGAAATTGGTGCGCCGTTTCTTATTTCGCTCCCAATTGATCTTGACACGCGGCTAGCAGGCGATTCTGGCACGCCGATTGCTGCAGGAAATGGGCCGATGGCGGATGTTTATGCAGCTTTAGCCGAGCAACTAATTGGTGGCGGCCTGAGCTAACGCCTGAAAATTTCACTAGTCATACATGCTAGTTAGTTCTGATTTAAGCTGAATTCCGAAGTGATTTTAATGCTTCTGTTATAGAATGTGGGTACTAAATGCCCTTGGTTATGGCTTGAAATCTGATCTGTGGCCTTTTGCCATTGTCTGATAATTCCGTGATTGGGCTGTTTCATGATTATGTGTCAAGAAAGATTGATGTAGATGTCACATGTAATGGGAAACCATGGCACTTATTAAATTCCGAATCAAATAAACTTAAATTCATAGAAATATTATAGCATTTACGCTGTGTAAAAGCTAAATTTGCTAATGTATGAAAAATTTTTTAAAAAATAATCTTTTACTTTCTTAGAATTTAAAAAATTAAAATAACCTACATGTGGTAATATTTATAAAAATAGCAACATGATGTATGATACTTAAGTATTTTTTAACACATTTTATTGTTAAAAAAATTCTAGAAGTATTAACTATCAACATTTTTTCTAAAAAAACCCTTGGCGTACCATGAATTCCCATACATAGTGAGTTTAAGAGGATGGTCAGATAATACGGGGCAACAAACGACCCTACCGGCCACGGAAAAATCCGGGTCAGGTTTCATATAGGCACCCATTTTCTTGAATGATAAGTTCCGGCGCGCGAACGAGCAGACATCCCCCCAGGTGGCGTGCAAAGCTGGACATACCCGGAAGCGGGGTGAAAGCGGTGAATTAGGCAATTTTATAAGTCTAATTTGCCGTTTTTCGTTTTTATTCCGAAATTTTTTAGGGGACGAGTAGTGGGAGCCGTGAGGTAGTGAGTCTAAGTTTTAGAGGCGAATTCAACCAGAAGGTTGACGGTAAGGGACGCATGTCAATCCCGGCTGATTTTCGTGTTGTGCTCACTGATGGAGATCCGCGTTGCCCTGAAAGTTTATTGCCCCGAATAGTGGTTTTACACGGCCCACACCTCAAAAACTGTCTTCATGTCTACACGGTTGAGGCAATGGAAGAGATTGAAGATGGTATCAAAGCTCTGCCACGCGGATCAGATGCACGGAAACGTGCTTCGCGAATGATTCTTGGTAAGTCATGGGACACTGAAGTCGACAAAGATGGGCGCATTGTATTACCCCAACGTTTGCGTCAGCAAATCGGTCTCAAGGGTGAAGCAACTATGGCCGCAATGGGTGACTTCTTTGAGATCTGGAATACTGAAACCTACGCTGAGGCTGAGGCCGCCGAAGCTGCTGCTATGGAAGAAGAATTTAACGGTAACTTTGATCCACTATCCTTGATCGACCCGCCTGAAAAACATCTTGGAAATATTTGACTTATGGAAACCATAGATGATGCATCTCCCCATATTCCTGTTCTGATTGGCCCACTTATCGCTGCTTGCTCTCCTATTTCAGGCATTTGGCTTGATGGTACATTCGGTGCGGGCGGTTACACCCAGCAACTCTTAAAGGCTGGCGCCGACAAGGTAATTGGAGTTGATCGTGATCCTGCAGTATTTAAAATGGCGCAATGGGCGATCGAAAACCCTGCCATTGAGCTTGTGGAAGATGTATTTTCAAATCTTGATGCGGTTGCGACTGATTTAGACGGAATAGTTCTTGATCTTGGCGTTTCGTCCATGCAAATCGATCAAGCTGAACGTGGTTTTTCATTTATGAGAGACGGTCCCTTGGATATGCGGATGGGACAGGAGGGACGTAGTGCAGCTGATATTGTAAACGAAACACATGAAACTGATCTTGCTGACATATTGTATACTTATGGGGAAGAACGTGCTTCAAGACGTATTGCTCGTAAAATCGTTGAACAAAGGGATCGCGAGCCGATCACAAGTACGCTCCGCCTTGCTAAAATAATCGAGGGCTGTCTGCCCCGATCGAAACAAGGTCAAAGTCATCCTGCTACGCGGTCTTTTCAGGCCATTAGAATTGCGGTGAATGATGAATATGGTCAACTTGCTCAAGGGCTGGAGGCCGCTGAACGTGCTTTGAAACCAGGAGGTTGCTTGGCCATAGTTACGTTCCATTCAGTTGAAGATCGCATGGTTAAACGGTTCTTGCAACAACGTGGAGGTGGTATGGGTAATGCCAACCGATATTCTCCAGTACTCGAGATCGAAAAGCCAGCATTTGAAATTGTTACCAAAAAGGCCAAAGTAGCTGACGAAGCTGAAGTTGCACAAAATCCACGATCGCGCTCTGCCAAGCTACGTGTGGCAAGGCGCACAGATGTCCCAAGCGGTTCGGTTGATCACTCAAAACTTGGGATGCCATACTTGCAGGGCACCCGATAATGCGTTCAATATTTTGCATTATTTCTGGTTTTATTGTAATAAGTTTAGGATTTTGGGCTTACCATGAAAATTATGAAACGCAGGCATCTTTGGGTGAAGTGCGTACTTTGTATCACCAAATTGGAGCAGCCCATGAACGATTAAATATGCTTCAAGCCGAATGGGCTTATTTGAATCGTCCTGATCGACTGCGTGACCTTGCCGAATTAAATTTTGATCGACTTGGATTGTTGCCACTCATGCCGGAATCTTTTGGTCGTATTGGGCAGGTTGTGTATCCATTTGAGAGGATCTTCGAAATATCGAATTCAATCGAAGTGTCTAGTGATAATGCGCCCTTTATCGCTTCGGAGCTATTTGAATGATGCGGACCCCACTACGACCATTAGCTCGGATTCTTCAGGCCCGTGATCAGGGACAAAACCCAAACACGATTGAAGCTGATAACATCCGGTTGCGCCACGAAGATGAACGCGATCGTGCCCGCAATCGCGCTGAGGGGCGTTTGTTGGTGATGGGTGTCGCATTTTTATGTGCTTTCATAGTCATTGGTGCACGCATGGGCATGTTAGCTGGATCCGTCCCTAAAGAACCAATTATACAGGTCTCTAGCTCGCCTATTACTGGGCAACGAGCCAATATTGTTGATCGAAATGGTCGCGTTTTGGCCATGAATCTTGATACGCACAGTTTGTATGCACAAATTTCTGATATGATTGATCCAGAAAAAGTTGCGCATGAATTGTCTGTAATTTTTCCTGAATTAGACGAAGAAACTCTTTTTAAAGATTTTACCAGTGAACGCCGTTTTCTATGGATTAGGCGGCAAATCTCTCCTGAGCAGATGCAAGCGGTCCACGACATCGGTGACCCAGGCCTTTTATTTGGTCCGCGTGAAATGCGGCTTTATCCGAACGGATCGGTTGCTGCACATATCCTAGGTGGTGCCACATATGGGCGTGAAGGCGTGAATTCTGCCGAGGTCATCGGTGTGGCAGGAGTCGAAAAATATTTTGATAATTTCTTACGTGATCCTGCCAATAAAGGCGCACCATTGGCACTATCGATTGATTTGACAGTGCAGGCGGCTAGCGAAAGAGTGTTGCAAGGTGGCATGATGTTAATGTCTGCTAAAGGTGCCTCATCGGTGTTAATGGATGTTCATACTGGCGAAATTATTTCAATGGTTTCGCTGCCTGATTTTGATCCCAATGATCGCCCCCGCATCATGACAGAGGGTAATCAATCTGACAGCGTGCTGTTTAACCGTGCCATTCAGGGTGTTTATGAGTTGGGCAGTGTGTTCAAGATTTTTGCAGTAAGCCAAGCAATAGAAATTGGTTTAATAGACGCCACCACCATGATTGACACTATGGGTCCACTTGCTTGGGGTCGTTTTCGCATTCGCGATTTTCACGATTATGGTCCCCAGTTAACTGTGGAAGACGTGATTGTGATGTCGTCCAACATTGGCACAGCACGTATTGCGATGATGATTGGCGCGGAACGGCAGCGAGAATTTTTAGGTTCGCTTGGCTTGCTGGTGGAAACCCCTGTTGAAATGGTCGAAGCTCCAACTGGCGATCCATTGCTACCCAGTAATTGGTCGGAAATTTCAACAATGACAATATCTTATGGACATGGACTTTCATCATCTCCGGTCCACCTAGCCACTGCGTATGCCAGCCTTCTGAACGGCGGATACCGAATTGAACCCACCATTATTCGACAGGATGGGCCACGATACGGTCCCCGCGTTGTCAGCGAAAAGGTTTCGATCACAGCCCGTGATATGTTGCGCGCGGTTGTTGTTCGTGGCACCGCGTCTTTTGGCGATGTGGAAGGGTATGAGGTTGGTGGAAAAACTGGCACCGCAGACAAGCCGCGTCCTACGGGTGGTTATTACGATGATCGTACCATCGCAACATTTGCGTCAGTGTTTCCTGCTAGCGATCCACAATATGTTTTAATAGTAACATTAGATGAACCGACTGTCGAAGTACTAGGTGAACAGCGTCGTACATCTGGCTGGACAGCCGTTCCAGTTGCTGCTGAAATGATCCGTCGCATTGCGCCACTTTTGGGTATGCGGCCGGACGTTGAAACCCTGGCACCAACGGGTGTAGCGTTTAGTTCAAATTGAGGCCTTCGAATCCTGATTTGGCTTAGAACTGATTGAGGTCGGATATGAATTCCCACGTAGAACACAAAAAATCATCCTTGGCGGCACTTGGGCTGCACGCTCAGGCTGGACGTGAGGCGACTATTACGGGCTTGTCTGTGGACAGTCGTGAGATCAAGGATGGAACATTGTTTGTCGCTCTTCCTGGCAATAAAGTTCATGGCGGTGAGTTTATCCAATACGCTCTTCGGATGGGTGCCACAGCGATTCTTACAGACGCGCAAGGTGCACAAATTGCTGTTAAAGAATTGGCAGAAAGCACTGCCGCTTTGATTATAGCTGAAGATCCGCGCGGCGCCCTGGCGCTGACAGCGTCGCTCTGGTTTGGAGCGCATCCTGAAACTATGATTGCGGTAACTGGGACAAATGGAAAGACGTCTGTGTCGACCTTTGCGCGCCAAATCTGGACTGAAATGGCCATAGCTGCAGTTAATCTTGGCACCACGGGAGTTGAAGGCGCATGGACCCATCCGCTCAAACACACAACGCCTGAACCGATTACGCTGCACCGTACCCTTGCCCTGGCAAAGGCAAATGGGATCACTCACGTCGCAATGGAGGCATCATCGCATGGCCTCGATCAGCGTCGTCTTGATGGAGTGTTGCTGTCTGCGGCAGGTTTCACCAATTTTACCCACGACCATCTTGATTATCATAAAACTTTTGAAGCGTATTTTGACGCCAAAATGGAACTTTTTAAAAGATTGCTGCCCGACGATGGTGTTGCGGTGGTCAATATTGATGATCCAAGTGGCTTTGAGGTTGTGCAACTCGCGCATAACCGAGGTCTGGAAACCATCACAGTTGGCCGACATCCCGCTTCTATCTTGAAGCTGACGGGTCAGAGATTTGAAAGTACCGGCCAAGAGATTTTTTTTGATTGGCAACGTGGCAGTCATAAAGCCCGATTGAACCTCATTGGTGGATTTCAGGCAGATAACGTATTGCTAGCAGTCGCCTTGGTCATCGCCGCAGGGGGTGATCCCGAAGAAGCATTTAACACACTGCCTCATTTGTCGACGGTGAGAGGCCGCATGCACCATGCTGCGACACGGCGCAATGGTGGATCGGTTTTTGTGGATTATGCCCACACGCCTGATGCGGTGGCTACTGCGCTTATGTCTATGCGCCGACATGTTATGGGCAAATTAGTTGCTGTTGTAGGAGCTGGTGGGGATCGAGACACTGGTAAGCGCCAGTTGATGGGGCAGGCGGCTGCACAAAATGCTGACATGGTTTTTGTGACTGACGATAATCCAAGATCAGAAAACCCAAGTATTATCCGTTCAGCTATAATGAAGGGAGCGCTGGAATACACAACAGGCAAAAGTGTTTTTGAAGTTGGTGATCGTGCTGAAGCTATTCTTCGTGGCGTTGACGCGCTTGGACCAGGTGATGCTTTGTTGATTGTCGGAAAAGGCCATGAAAATGGCCAAATTGTCGGTGAAGATGTATTGCCATTTGATGATGTAGAGCAAGCAAGTATTGCAGTTGGCGCATTGGACGGAGACCTTTAGATGCTTGCAAATACTCCCCCAAGTACGATTTTGTGGACATCTCAAGACGCCAACGCTGCAACAAGTGGGCACTCCAACAGAAAATGGGAAGCGACGGGCGTTTCTATCGACACACGCACGATTCAAACGGGTGATTTGTTTGTTGCACTATTGGCAGAACGTGATGGTCATGACTATGTAGCAACTGCATTTGCTAAGGGTGCGGCAGCCGCCCTTGTGACCTACCGACCCGATAATGTGTCTGATGATGCACCCTTGCTGGTTGTATCTGATGTTCTGAATGCCCTTACTGCATTGGGGGAAGCGGCTCGTGAGAGAACGTCTGCCAAAGTTCTCGCGATAACAGGCTCTGTCGGGAAGACATCCGCCAAAGAAATGGCACGCGCAGTTTTATCGCGTCAAGGTAGCGTTCACGCTGCCGAAGCCAGTTACAACAACCACTGGGGTGTGCCCCTTACGCTAGCACGTATGCCACTTGAAACAGACTTTGCTGTTATAGAGATTGGCATGTCCAACCCTGGTGAAATCGCACCGCTTTCGCAAATGACCCGACCACATGTGGCCTTGGTTACAACCATTGGGGCTGCTCACCTCCAAGCGTTTGATGATGTTACAGGGATCGCGCGGGAAAAAGCTGCCATAATAGATGGGCTGGTTCCTGGCGGCATTGCTGTGCTCAACGCTGATACCGAAACAAGCCTAGTTTTGCAAAACTACGCCTCGAAACGCGAGGTCACGCAGGTATTGTTTGGGAAAATGTCGCGCACGTGGAAACTAGAACACGTCACATTGGCACAAGGTCTGACCTTGGTGCAGGCCTTTACGCCCAACGGTCCGTTAATGTTCAAACTGTCAACTGCTGGTCGCCATTTTGCTATGAATGGGCTTGGCATTTTGGCCGCCTGCGCCGCCCTTGGTGCTGACCCTGTTATGGCAGCGATTGACCTAGGCAATTGGGTGCCTCCTGCAGGGCGCGGCACCCATGAAGTCATCACCTTTGATCCCGCAATAGAACATGAAACTTTAATCCTGTTGGATGATGCGTTCAACGCTAACCCGACATCAGTTGCCGCCGCTTTGGAAGTTCTCGCAGCTTATGAGCCGCGCAATAACGTTGGTCGTATTGTTAAAGGGCGCCGTGTAGTGATCCTTGGTGACATGCTAGAACTCGGCCCGCGTGAATATGTTATGCACAGTGATCTTGCCAACGATCCATCCGTTGCTGGGCTGCATCTTTTTCACTGCGCTGGCCCACGCATGCGCCGTCTTTATGATGCATTGCCAACTAATCAACGGGGGGAATGGGCCGAAACGGCTGAAAAGCTTGCAAGAATAGCTGCTCAACTAGTTGATCCTGGTGATGTCGTACTAGTCAAAGGCTCAAAGGGATCAAAAATTAGCCTTGTCGTTGACGCCATACGTAAACTGGGGCATCCGGATGCAATTAATGGTTCTACATGAACCGACACGATCTAGTGATTAAAAAGCGGGATTTTAGCATATGTTGTATTGGCTAACGGCACTTTCGGACGGTGGTGATGTTTTCAACCTGTTTCGCTACATCACATTTCGTGCTGGTGGTGCGTTCCTAACTGCGTTGATTTTTGGCTTTGTCTTTGGCCCATCCCTGATCCGCGTGTTGCGCAAACGTCAAGGTAAAGGTCAGCCAATCCGAAATGATGGTCCTGAGTCCCACTTCGCTAAAGCAGGCACCCCAACCATGGGCGGGCTGCTGATTGTTGGTGCATTGCTGACCTCTACCCTACTTTGGGCGCGACTTGATAACCCGTTTATCTGGATGGTTTTATTCGTAACAATGTCATTCGCTTTGATTGGGTTTGCCGATGATTATGCCAAAGTTACAAAACAAACGACTGCTGGAGTCTCAGGCCGTTTACGTCTGATACTTGGCTTTGCAATCGCCGGCGTAGCAGCCTACTGGGCAGCACAATACCATCCCACTGAACTCCAAAATCAACTTGCGTTGCCAATTTTCAAGGACATGTTGATTAACCTTGGCGTGCTGTTTATCCCATTTTCAATGATAGTCATCGTGGGCGCAGCTAATGCAGTTAACATGACCGACGGTCTGGACGGTTTGGCCATCATGCCAGTGATGATAGCCGCAGGCGCTTTCGCTATTATTGCCTATTTCGTTGGTCGTACCGACTTTACCGCTGAACTTGGTCTACATTACGTAGCTGGAACTGGTGAACTCGCGATCTTTGCCGCTGGTATCATTGGTGGTGGACTTGGATTTTTGTGGTACAACGCCCCGCCGGCAGCCGTCTTCATGGGCGATACTGGATCATTAGCACTTGGCGGAGCTCTAGGCGCGATCGCCGTGGCTACTAAACACGAAATTGTCCTTGCTATTGTTGGGGGACTCTTTGTTGTAGAGGCGATGTCAGTCATAATTCAAGTTCTTTACTTTAAACGCACAGGAAAACGCGTCTTTCTCATGGCTCCTATCCATCACCACTATGAAAAAAAAGGCTGGGCTGAACCTCAAATTGTTATCCGCTTCTGGATCATCTCGCTTATTCTCGCCGTCATAGGTCTTGCCACGCTAAAAGTTCGTTAAAACTTTTAGCGTAGTGTGTGGAAGCGGTCAGCATTGCCAATCGCACTGTTAGTAATTATCCAAATAAGTCTTACATTCATATTTTCTAAACTAGTATTAACCTAAGCTAGTAAATTATATTTATTATTAATTCTTCTATTTACTATATGGATCAACTGCGCTCGAAATTTAGTTCTCAACTCTATGAAATTTGA
>JBLILC010000016.1:0-34681 GCA_047635635.1 Octadecabacter sp.
TACGGAATCCACGCAAACTTCGAAAACTAACCCCGACGACTCTGCACAATAGGTTCCCTAGAAAATGGTCTGCATGTTCTTCGATGAATCTAAATCTCATTGCTTTAGACCCACGAAGGACTGGGTGGCTTTTTTTAGGATGCCCCGCTCCTCCTTGAGAATGCGGTTCTCGAGTCGAAGCCGGTTATTCTCTTGGGCTAGGCCTAAATCCTCTTTCGATACAACCTCAGTGTCTCAGTGTACCGTGATCCACTTGTTCAGCGTCGACATTCCGACACCAAGATCATCGGCCACCTGCTTACGCGTTAGCCCACTGGTCAGCGCGATACGCGCCGCATCTTTACGGAATTTGTCCGTTCGGGTTAGTCTCGTAGTTCATCTCTTTTGTTGCAGTAAATGCTATCAAAGGAGCGGCATCAAAACGCGACAGGTCCAACCAAATAAGAAAATCAGCAGTTTCACAGTAGACGATCACTACAACAGCTGAAAGTGAAATGAACCCATTGCTATTCGCGACCCAAATGCTGTCACTTTTTCAGGTCTCCACCCATTCTGGGTTTAATTAATCTTCAGAAAAAATTTCAAAACACCCATCAAAGCCAAATTGTGAAGTCCAAAACGCCTAGGGAACGAAACTTTAACAAATTGGTCCTACCCTCAAATCATTTTCAGCGTACTCGCTGGCGCAACCTGAATAGTCGTCATCGCCGAAGCAGTATCGAACTAAGATCCACCGTATGAGGTTGTTCAGTCAGCGCATTGTCGCGCATGACTACAATCGACAAGTCACAAAACTAAATCTGCACCACAATCCTCAATAGCTTCACAGCACATGGCATTTCTCACACATTGAATTGAGGTTAAATTAGGTTGAGGTAAAGGAAATTTCAGCATCAGGCCGTTTTGTGCAAAGAACCAATTCAGCATATTTCAGCTATGCTGTCCAAGAAGATCCTTTTTTAAACGAATAATTTCTGCACTCTGCTCGTATAAAGTGATATTTAAACTGCAAAGTAGCAATGCGTTTGATGCCTTTCGCCATCTTCTCGCCAGAGCTTTTGCATGTGCCCACTACCTGAAGCATGCCATTCTTTTCAGTAGCTGCAATAAACCATAAAAATTTCGATCGCTTAAAACCAATTGGATGCATGGACGCCGACATCCAGAGGGCTGACTAAAAAGTAGTGCACGAATCACACACACCGTGACCACGTCAAGATTCTTAGCCAAGTGGGAAACAGGGGTTTATTGTTTAAAGGATTTACACAAAGACCCTACACTAGATCGCATTAGACTGATCTAAGCAGTGTTGACAACCAAAACAGTTCAAATAGGGAATAGCCCAGAGGGCTTTATTCTATTGATCATAAAGAGTTTGCTGGTACCCACGGCCGGACTCGAACCGGCACGGCCATAAGGCCAAGAGATTTTAAGTCTCCAGTGTCTACCATTCCACCACGCGGGCCAGCATGGGCGAACATAGGCAAATCACACGGCGCGTCCAGTGCATTTCTTGTCAAATGTTGGTACCATCTGGTTTATCGAACAGCGCGCGTTCCGATAACCACGGATTGATCGCTAAAGCGGCGCGTAAAACGTCCTGCGCTTCGTCTCTGCGTTCCAGCGCGATCAGTGTCAGCACTTTTCCAGTCAAGGCACCCAAATGAACCGGCTGTAAAGCAATCGCAATGTCCAGATCAGCCAGTGCGGCAGCATAATCCCCCTGTAAAAACGCTGCAAATGCACGTTGATTATAGCCTTCGGGGTATTCGGGGCAGTAACTGATTAATTCGCCCAACTCTGCTCGACTGCTGATATGATCACCCATCTGCAACAGCGCCAAACCATCATCAAGCAAGCTTTGCGCCAATTCATCAGGCGCATCCAGCCAGATGTCCCACATTTGCCCCGCAAGGACTCGCGCAGTTCCCTCATCTGGGGCTGATTGCATTTGGCCTACGATTTGCACGATTTCTTCAGAATAATCTGTTCCAACTGAACAGTCCGCGAATGCTGGGGCTGTAAGGAAAATAAGTATAATTGAATATTTCATATAACATATGATGGTGCAGTTTGCAGAATCGTCAACTCAACCCTTTTTTGGCGCAATGGCTTCTTCTTTAACCGCTTGCATTGCCACGTATGTCGATGTGCTGGCCACATGAGGCAAGGTCGACAAACGGTCAGCTAAAACAAGGCGATAGCTACCCATTCCGCTGGTGCGCACTTTCAACAAGTAATCGAACGCCCCAGCAATCAAGTGACATTGTTCAATTTCAGGAATTTGCGTCACAGCGGCATTGAACGTCGCCAACGCAGATTCGCGAGTATCACTGAGCTTCACTTCGACAAACGCCACATGATCACGACCAAGCAAAATTGGGTCGAACAATGCGCGATATCCCCGCACAACGCCAGTTTCTTCCAATCGCCGAAGCCTCGCTTGTGTTGGCGACTTGGACAGCCCGATGCGTTTGGCCAAATCAGTAACGGTGATTCGGCCTTCCACCGCGATCACGTCCAAAATCTTACGATCGAATCCATCAATCTCAGAAGTCACTTCGACCATATATTATCCCCTATTTAAGTCGATATGCATCACCATACTGGCAAACACAGGCATACGTTTGCGGTATTGAGATGTATATCGGATCAAAGACTCATCTGAAAATCAAGCCCTTTGGAGACATCACATGCCTAAAAGTGCAGCAAGCAAACTCCGCAACCAAATTAATGCAGCCTATTTGCTAGATGAACATATGGCGCTTGAACGGTTGGTCGCGCAAGCTAACTTATCGCTTCAAGATCGCGCTGCCATAGCAGAACAAGGAGCCGACCTTGTGCGCCGCATCCGCGCGGCGTCTGATCCAGGCTTAATGGAAGTTTTCCTTGCTGAATACGGGCTATCCACAGACGAAGGCATCGCACTGATGTGTCTGGCAGAGGCGCTGTTGCGTGTGCCAGATGCCAATACCATAGATGCACTGATTGAAGATAAAATTGCTCCATCTGACTGGGGTACACATCTGGGCAAATCTGCTTCGTCCTTAGTGAATGCGTCCACATGGGCGCTAATGTTAACGGGCCGCGTTTTGGACAACGAAACACCCGGTATAACGCGCCATCTGCGTTCTGTGGTAAAACGTCTTGGCGAACCAATAATCCGCAAGGCAGTCGGTCGTGCCATGCGTGAAATGGGCCGTCAATTCGTATTGGGCGAAGACATCACAAAAGCAATGAAACGCGCTGCTGGCATGGAAGCTAAAGGTTTCACCTATAGCTACGACATGCTGGGCGAAGCAGCGCGGACTGAAAAGGATGCAACACAATATCACCTCTCCTATAGCCGCGCAATTGCATCAATTGCCGACGCTTGTATCCATGACACCGTTGCCGAGAACCCGGGTATTTCAGTTAAACTAAGCGCGCTCCATCCACGTTACGAAGAAGCCCAACGCGACCATGTGATGGCTGAACTGGTGCCGCGTCTGCGCAGCCTTGCAATGCTGGCCAAATCAGCGGGCCAAGGGTTCAACATCGACGCCGAAGAAGCAGAACGTTTGTCGCTGTCTTTAGATGTAATCGAAGCTGTTGTGTCCGACCCTGCGCTAGCCGGATGGGACGGTTTCGGGGTTGTCGTACAGGCATTCGGGCAACGTGCTGCCGATGTAATTGAATGGCTTAGTAATTTAGCGGAACGCACGGATCGCAAATTGATGGTTCGCCTTGTAAAGGGCGCATATTGGGATGCAGAAATTAAACGTGCGCAGGTTCTTGGCCTTGAAGGCTTCCCCGTGTTCACAGCCAAAGCCCACACCGATGTCAGCTACATCGCAAACGCGCGTAAATTGCTTGGGCTGACTGACCGGCTATATCCACAGTTTGCGACACACAATGCTCACACAGTCGCAGCCATCCTACATCTGGCAGACGATATGGGCGTAAGCACAAAAGCGTATGAATTTCAGCGTCTGCACGGCATGGGAGAAACGCTACATAAGATTGTGCTGAAAGACAACGCTACCAATTGTCGAATTTACGCGCCAGTCGGGGCTCATGAAGACCTTTTGGCATATCTTGTACGCCGATTGCTTGAAAATGGTGCAAATTCGTCATTCGTGAATCAAATCGTTGACGAAGATGTGCACCCCGATGTTGTTGCCGCTGATCCATTTGATCAGATAGGTCTCATGCCAAATCTGCCCAAGGGTCCAGATCTGTTCTCACCACATCGTGCCAACGCCAAAGGCTGGGACATCACACACCCGCCAACGCTTGTTGAATTAGACAAGGCACGTGATCCATTTCATGCCTATAAGTGGAGCGCGACACCTCTTTCTTCATCTTGGTCAGTCTCTGCAAGCATCAAAACCCGCGAAGTGTTTAATCCGGCCTTACCAAGCGATATCGTTGGCCAGATCACCTTCGCCACGCTGGACGATGCCAAGCGCGCAATCAACGCTGCAACACCGTGGGATGTTTCAGCGGTCGAACGTGCCAAAGTGTTACGTAAAGTCGCCGTCGCTTTTGAAGATAACGCCGAAGAACTATTCGCAATGTTACACCGCGAGGCGGGTAAAACCATCCTAGACGCCATCGGGGAAATCCGTGAAGCCGTTGATTTCTTGTATTACTATGCGGCCGAAGCCGAATCTCGAAACCCAACTCCACGTGGTATTTGGACTTGTATCTCACCATGGAATTTTCCACTTGCGATTTTTACTGGGCAGGTTTCAGCGGCTTTGGCGGCGGGCAATGCGGTGCTTGCCAAGCCCGCTGAACAAACTGGGCTGATTGCACATCGTGCCGTGCAATTGATGATTGAAGCGGGCGTTCCAACAGATGTTTTACACCTGCTGCTCGGCGGCGGCGACATCGGTACGGCCCTCACGTCAGACGCGCGAATTAACGGTATCGCTTTTACAGGATCGACACCAACAGCAATGAAAATTCGCGCGACTATGGCCGAAAAATGCGACCCCGGCACACCGCTCATTGCGGAAACAGGCGGCCTGAACGCAATGATCGTCGACTCAACAGCCCTGCCTGAACACGCGGTACGTGACATATTGCAATCAGCATTCCAATCTGCAGGCCAGCGCTGTTCCGCACTACGCTGCCTTTATGTGCAAGAAGACGTCGCTGACAAAATTATCCACATGCTAAAGGGCGCAATGAATGAACTGTCTATTGGCGATCCGTGGAATTTGACCACCGACGTGGGTCCCGTAATTGATGAAACCGCCCGCGCAGGCATCCAAGATCATATCGATACTGCCCGCATGGATGGTCGTGTTCTGCACGCTTTAACCGCGCCAGTGGTGGGCACATTCATTGCGCCAACGGCTATCAGAGTGGACGGCATCAGCGATCTGACCCACGAAATATTCGGCCCTGTACTTCATATCGCAACATACAAATCTAGCGATTTGAACAAAGTCATCACCGATATTAACGCAACAGGCTACGGACTGACGTTCGGGTTACACACTCGAATTGACGACCGTGTTCAGCAAGTTGTCGCAAATATCCATGCAGGCAATATCTACGTCAACCGCAACCAGATTGGGGCCGTTGTTGGCAGCCAACCCTTCGGTGGTGAAGGGCTTTCTGGCACCGGACCAAAGGCAGGCGGTCCGCTGTATATGCCCCGCTTTGCCGTCATGATGGAAGTTCAGCCGATTCCATCACTCGAACCTGTCGATCTGCCAGGTCCAACTGGCGAATCCAATCGCCTGTCTGTCCATCCACGCGGCCCCATTGCATGTCTAGGACCTGACGCACGTACGCAGGCCGATGCTGTAACCGCCCTTGGCGGCATACCGATCATTCCTGATGTTGGCTCACAGGCCGATGCAGCTACGGTACTTGGCGGTGTTCCAGTGGTCCCCGAAGGAAACCTTCCCGCTGAGGAGTTGCTAACTTTAGACTGCGCAGCAGTCGTCTGGGACGGCGACAATGACATTGCACGGTCCTACGAACGTGCACTTGCACGCCGTACAGGCGCTATCGTGCCGCTAATCACCGGCGCGCTGGTTGCTGGCCACGTCTTGCACGAACGCCACATCTGCATCGACACCACGGCAGCAGGCGGAAATGCGGCGCTTCTGGCAGAAGTCGGCAGCAACTAACACGCTTTGGGCTTGACCGTCCGAACCCATTCGCGGACGGTCAAACCATGTTTCCAATCCGCGATCATAACCCGTCTACAAAGACTCCCTATATCACTTATGTTGTCATCACGATCAACATCGCAGTGTTCGCGTGGCAGGAACTTTTCGTGACTGGCATCCCAGCCAGCAACCAGTTCCTAATCAACTATGCATTTTGGCCAATTTTGATTGGCGAAAGCAAAGGCAACCTTGGCCTTTTCACCCATATGTTTTTGCATGCGGGTTTTATGCACTTATTGGGTAACATGCTTTTTTTGTGGATATTTGGTGATAACATGGAAGAAAAAATGGGCCATCTTCCGTTTCTTGGCTTTTATATCCTCAGCGGGTTTGCGGCAGCCTATCTACAATACCTGTCCGACACATTAAGCGCTGTGCCAATGGTCGGTGCATCGGGCGCAATCGCAGGCGTCATGGGTGGCTATTTTTTGCTGTTTCCCAAAGCCCGCGTCGATATTTTCATTTTCTTTGTTGTCTTTTTTCGCATTCTCCCAATCCCGTCGTTTATCGTACTGGGCCTGTGGATGGCCCTGCAAATATTCAACGGCTTAGGCAATGATCTGAATAGCGGCAGCACAGCGTATTGGGCTCACGTGGGCGGTTTTATTGCAGGATTTGTCATGACCGTTCCAATTTGGCTGCGCCTAGGGGCCATACGCTTTTGGGACCGAACAAGTGGCCATCCACCACATCCTGAAACGCACTACCCTCGATCAAATGTTCCCATCATAAGGAAAGGCCGATGAACGTGGAAATTGCTTAACATTAGTACACAATTAAATTTCATATTACACAAGTCGGTAGGTTAAGATTTGTACGCGGCTGTAATAGTTCATTTTTGTCGCCGCCGTGGGGCACCTGCAGAGTCAGTTAATGTTGGTGATCTTGATGGCATATGCAGTATAAAAAATCGCAAATTCTACTTATTTGGTACCAACACGGCAAAGCAACACTTTTGTAAGATTCGTGAGATTTGCAGCCACCTTCAACGGCGTTTAAACCTCAATTAATACGAGGTAAGTATAAATGGCATCAATGGTTTTAATCCAAGCGAATGTGAACACATCAGGTATGACGGCTTCAATCATCACTCTCTACAGATGCCTAAAACTATATGGTTATATGTCTTCACTGTGACATCCAAAGAAAAGTAAAAGACAGTCACTATTTTATGAATTTCTCTGGCTCGACTTTACCGATCGGGGCGCAGACGACATTCACTTCGGACTTAAAACCAAACCAAGTGAACTGAGCCTAGTGATCGACACCCCAGAATTGATGGGAAAGTGGGCTAAGGGGCGATGCGCCGATACCGACAAAGGATTCACGATAGGCCTCTAGCACCGTGATTGAAGTAAACGCAAAAACGCTCAATCAGGCAAAATAAAACTTTACAGTAAAACCGTAGGATCAATTTTGGAGCCAGAGTTTCGCCACTATTCGTGGATCTGTTGGCTACTAAATCAATTCCTTTGCGCACCTTCAGGTACCCTTAGAACGGATCACTTTAGAAAACTTTTCAAAGATTGTTTCAGCACCACAGATAACTTCACCAGACTCAACAATATTGTTGGCTGGGTTGATGGCTTCAACCATTCCTCCCGCTTCACGGACAATGATCAGACCAGCGGCCATATCCCATGATTTTAGACGGCGTTCCCAAAACCCGTCATAACGACCAGCAGCCACATACGCGAGATCGAGTGACGCAGCTCCCCAACGGCGCACACCCGCACAAGCCGGAAGGATACGCGCAAGATCTTGCAAAGTTGTTGGCAAATCAGGACGACCTGCGAACGGCAAGCCCGTCGAAAAAATGCTTTCGCTCATCTTGGAACGGCCCGACACTCTCAAACGCTTTTCGTTCAACCAAGCGCCACTTCCCTTTTCGGCAAAAAACAATTCATCCTTCATAGGGTCATAAATGACGCCAATAACGATCTGGCCTTTGTGCTCCAGCGCGATGGACACAGCCCAATGTGGTAGGCCATGCAAATAATTGGTTGTTCCATCCAGCGGATCAACGATCCAGCGGCGGGTGGGGTCAGTACCGTCGATCTTGGTGCCTTCTTCGCCTAGAAAACCGTAGGTCGGGCGGGCTTCCATCAATGCCTCACGGATCATGAATTCCGCGTTCTTGTCTGCACGGGTCACAAAATCTCCAGGGCCTTTTGTTGATACCTGCAGGTTTTCGACCTCACCAAAATCTTTCAACAATGCACGCCCTGCACGTCGGGCAGTTTTCATCATCACGTTGAGGTTTGCACTGGCAACCATGTCGATCTCCTTTGTGCGTGGACCAAAAACTGGCCACGCAACGTTTGACGGGGCGTATAAGGGCTGCGTCATTTTCTAACAAGAGGAGATAGTGAGCTCAAATTGCTTTCAAAGGCTGATACGTTTAATGATTCAATTTGATGGTGAGTGTACTAAAAATATTTTCGGGTAAAGCAAGCCGAACCATAGGACACTGTGCGTTTACTGGATTTTTTGCGTCAACACGGCCTCACCTTACCAATATGGCAAAGCTGGGAGTAAGAGATATTAAATTGCTCTAAGCGAGATTTCTACTTTATGAAAGCGTCTATAACATCCCGTGGTTTCCTTCGTGACCACATTTATGGTTCTTGTCATTAAGAAGCTATTGAGGCTGATGTTTGTGATGAAAAACCAAACTTATATTGCCAGTTCATAATCGGCTATTCGAATTTTACCTTTGTTTTACTGGAGACGTCGATGGGCATTCTGGCACTGGCTTTCTTCCAATTAAAAACAAATGAACACGTCGCATTATTAATGACCCATTTAACTATTGTCGCTGGGGTATCGATTTTTTTATTTATCTAGTAATCGATATATTGCACCAATATCTCCAAACACTGTTGGTGCTCTGTTAACCCGGGTGACACCTAGCGGTTGGATAAACTCACGGTCCTGTTTAATCGACCTGAGTTTGATCGCACCCTACATATGAAGCTGTAAGACAGAGCAGGGGAGTTGACGAAATCGTTTTTTTTCTGGTTGGCTAAGATATCTTCAAGCCATTAAATGACATCAATAGCTACGTGGCCGTTGTTCAAATTTGGACCAAAACCGTCTGCCGACTTGGCTCGCACCTTGGTAAAACGAGAAATGGACCACACTTGGGCGGAGATTAATTCGTCTGCAACATTCGCAACTTGTCCGACACCTCTCAACGCGCTAATTCCACGTCCAATCAATTTAGACCACAGCCAACTCAAAATTGTGGAAAGCATCAGGGTCACTATGACGGGCGGTGGGCTACCCGATCCGATTGCTACTGTGCCAGCCCTGTGTTTGGCGGCAGATTAAGCGATGTTTGTATCCAAATCCTTACAGCAAAAAGACTCATTCTCTATCAATCACAAATGTTTGCGCAGCGCATGAAACCAGAAAACAGACTAATCCTCTTAGACAATTTAAAACCTAATTCTTTACGCAACTCTACAAGCCCATAATCAACTATTGAATTTAAGGCGCTAGTACCATCCTAAACTGGGAACCTGCTTACCGACTGAATTCAAAAAATATGAGATGAACCTTTAGGGTGACTTCATGTAGGGCATGGCAGCTCAGGTGGTGCGCGACGTCAACAACTTGTTTGAGCGCAGATTTAATACCTGACGACATATCCAGCTTTCGCGGCCTTGGCATACACATTTCGCTGGATAGCATTGACACCTGCTTTGCGTCGTTTCGTAATCGGCGGCCATTTTGTTTTAATAAATTTAAAATCAAAACCAATTTCGCCAGAGAACTTGGCCACGATTCAACATCTAAAATCTTCATGCGCAAAATTGTAAACATTGTGTCGGCTATTGGCGTCAGTTTCACCGCAGAAGGCCGCGAAACTGACGCCAATAGCCAAGACTTAATTAAAATGGATTGCATAGTTACGCATGACTATTTGTTCAGCCATGCGATATCGTTGACGCGAGTCATACACCTTTTACATCACCAAAAAAACGACTAGCCACGCTGCATTTTCACGGCTTCTTTACGCGCCTGCGCAACAAGGTGAGAAACAAAAGGCAACTCCACACTCTCATCACGCACTGCCGCATAAAGCCTGCGTGTCAACCCTTTTTCAGTCAGTGGTCGCGTGACATAGTCGGACTCATACGACGCTTGCCGTACAACCCAATCGGGCAGCACAGCGACTCCGCGCCCAGACGCGACAAGCAACAAAATAACTGCAGTTAATTCAATCTTTCGCACGGCCAATGGTTGCACTTTTGCGGGTATCAAGAGCTGGGAAAAGACATCCAATCGTGACTGTTCAACTGGGTAAGTTATCAGTGTTTGATCGCGGAAATCAAACGCTTCGATAAACGGCTTACTGACCAATGGATGGTTAGTAGCCGCTACGAACACCGGTTCATAGTCAAATAAAGGCAAAAATGTGACACCTTGCGTGTTCTCCGGATCCGAAGACACAACCAAATCAACATTTTCTTTAAGCAATGCCGGTAAAGCATCAAACGCCAAACCAGGTCGAATATCCACATCAACATCCGGCCATGCCTTGCGGAACTCCTCAAGCACTGGGAGCAACCATTCAAAACAGGCGTGACACTCAATCGCAATGTGCATGCGCCCCACGCTGCCTTGTACCAATCCAGAAAACTCCAGTTCCAGCGCCGCCACTTCAGGGAGAATCCGATCCGCCGCCGCCAACAACCGATGCCCCGCAGCAGACAGCTTTAGCGGTTTAGAGCGGCGTACAAAAAGCTCAACTCCCGCCTGATCCTCAATTCCCTTGATCTGATGGCTCAAGGCGGATTGAGTGATGCCAAGGCTGTCTGCAGCGCGGGCTAGACTACCATTAACATGGATTGCCTTGATCGTTCGCAGATGCCGGAACTCAATATGCATTATTGAACAAACCTCATGATGTTCGTGAAACTTATGAATTTGCTTCATATAGACAGAGACCGGATAAAAGCGCAACCTTATGGAGTTTACCACATGACCCGTCCATCAATATCCTTTGAGTTCTTTCCACCTAAGTCGCTACAAGCGTCGTTTCGTCTGTGGAACTGCGTACAAACGCTCGCACCAATGAATCCGTCTTTTGTGTCGGTCACCTACGGCGCAGGCGGAACCACCCGCCAGCTGACTCACGATGCAGTTGATGCGATAGTTAAAACTACCGATCTGCAAGTCGCTGCACATCTGACTTGTATCGATGCGACTCGCTATGAAACGCTGGCTATCGCTGCTGACTACAACGCCACTGGTGTGAACCACATCGTCGCTCTGCGGGGTGATCCACCAAAGGGATCAAGCAACTACCACACCCGCGCAGACGGCTTTCAATCCTCAATCGAATTAACAGCGGCACTTGCCAACAGAGGTTTTGACGTCACAGTTGGCGCCTACCCCGAAAGCCACCCCAACGCTTCAAACAGGCAGGCCTGTATTGATCACCTCAAAGCCAAGATTGACGCAGGCGCAACACGTGCCATAACGCAATTCTTTTTTGAGGCGGAAACATTCTTGCGCTTTCGCGATGACTGCGCTGATGCGGGCATTGCTGCTCCAATCCTGCCAGGCATTCTGCCAATAGAGAGTTGGGAAGGCGTGCGAAAATTCGCTGTGCGCTGCGGGGTCGCGATCCCAAAAATCATCAAAGACGCTTTTGCCAATGCCAGCGATCCGGAGATGATCAACTTGCTAGCTACAGCTCACGCCACTGAACTTTGTGATGATTTGCTAGGCAATAGCGTTGATCACCTGCACTTTTACACCCTCAACAAACCGGAATTGACCCACAGCATCTGCCACGCCCTCGGCATAACGCCTGCCATGCACCACCAAAAAGTGGCCTGACCCGCACTTTTTGGCATAAAAAATTATTACCGCCAGAAACAACCTCAAAGCCAAATACTAAAACCAACCATGAGGCGCTCACCCATGGGACACACCCACATAAAACTGCGATCAAGCCTGACTTGATTTTAATGTTACACTTGCCTCAATTGCGCTATGAAATTTTAGTGTCATCAGCGCGGTTCTTAGCGACGCTGGGGTGTAAACTTTCTGACGCATCAGCGCCAACCACCCGCGCTTTGCGTGACCAGAACAGCTTTGCCCAACCGCGCCAGTTGCCTGATGACGGTGCTTTTGCGTCCGTGGGAAACTGTGCGGCCCATCCATCAGGCAAAGGGATTTCGCAGCACTCCAGACGCCTCAACATCCAGACTAGCGGCAGATTGGCCAAAGGGCGAGCCGGTTCGTACCCGCTGATTTGTCCACCAACGTCACCGTGGGTTCCCGGAAACCAAACTTGCTCCACTTTACCGGACCAACCTGGCGGACAGGTCCAAAGGACGGGCAAGTAAGCCTCCCGTGTTTCATCCAGTGCCAACGCATGAAAACCTTGACGTACCGATGCACCCAGCGCGTGGTTGTGAAACTCATGCTCGACAACAGACCACCGCCATAGGATCGGCAACCGCATACCAAGCGCTTTAACAGTGTCCCAAACAGCCACAACTTCAATTATGACCGCAGCATGACACATACGTTTACGAAAGGCTTGGGCGGCCAAGCCACAACCACCACGCCGGTAATGGCGATATGCCAGCTTAATATTGCGTTCTGTCGCGCAATCAGTTCTAACTAGACCGACTAAATCAATCATCCCAGCGAGCGCACGAACAGCGTAAGCTCCGCGGGAATAACCTGATAATACTATGCGATCCCCAGTCTTGTAGCGTGTTGCCAAAACACCATACGATCGCTTGATCTGACCGTTAATACCGCGTCCCTCCATAACACTCAACGTCTCTCCCCAGTCGGTCCATTGAATACCTGGCTCGTAATAAATTGTCAGGTTGCTGGCAGAATTTTTACTTACACTCACCTCTTGCAACAGTTTATATAACTTGCCTGCGTGGGTCTCATAATCAACATTCAAAGACGACATCGTGCCATCAAGAATAATCACATGGGTCGCGGGGCCAAGTTGCCGCACACCTACTTTTTCGTGCTTGCGCCCACGTCCTATCAAAGATTGTATTTGGTTAAGCAGACGCATTGTCATCTCTTTGTAGCATCTGCCAAACGCGGTGCGGAGTGAATGGCATCTGCACCTCGCGCACGCCAAGGTCCCAAGTAGCGTCTTGCACAGCGTTTGTAATTGCGGCCAACGCGCCAACGGTGCCAGCCTCACCGCAGCCCTTCATACCCATCGGATTATATAGGCTTTCTGTGGATTCGGTATCGAAATAAATCATTGGAACATCATCGGCGCGTGGCATTGCATAGTCCATTAACGATGCTGAGAGAAGTTGGCCGTCGTCATCATACATCACCCGTTCAAATAGCGCCTGACCGATACCCTGCACGACCCCCCCATGCACTTGCCCTTCAACCAGCATCGGATTGATTAAATTTCCAAAATCATCAATAACAGTATAGCGTTCGACTGTTACGACACCTGTCTGAGGGTCTATTTCAACCTCTGAAACATGAGCTCCATTGGGATAACTGCGTTGTTCTAGTTTGATCTTTTTT
The DNA here is from genome assembly GCA_047635635.1 of Octadecabacter sp. Taxonomy (GTDB): domain Bacteria; phylum Pseudomonadota; class Alphaproteobacteria; order Rhodobacterales; family Rhodobacteraceae; genus Octadecabacter. The sequence goes on from JBLILC010000016.1 coordinate 13,716, forward strand.
GACACACTCAACAGGTCGGCACGCCCAGCGATCCGGGCCATATCGGCCACATCAAGCATGGAAGGTGTCAGGTTTGACCCAGCAATGCGGAACCGTTCATCATCGAATGACACTTCTGATTCGGGCACACCTTCAAGATCCACAAGAAATGCCAAAAATCCATCAATTATCACTCCCACGGCTGCCAATATCGCAGTATTTTGCACCGTTACAGATCGTGATCCACCAGTGCCACCCCCTGTGAGAATTAAATCAGAATCACCCTGCACTACTGTGATGTGGCTTGCAGGAATCCCTGTTTGGTCCGCTAAGAATTGCGCATAAACGGTTTCATGGCCCTGCCCATTACTTTGCGTACCCACAAATATCGATACCGTTCCATCGGCGTTAAAATCCACACGACTAGTTTCGCTAGGATCGCCTAAAATACTTTCAATATAGTAACACAGGCCAATCCCGCGAAGTTTACCCGCCCCCGCAGACGCCACACGGCGTGCAGCAAAACCGTTTCGATCTGCTTCAGCCGTAACACGTGCCAACACCCGTTCAAAATCGCCAACGTCATAGGGCTGGCCCGTGGCAGATACATAGGGAAACTGGTTTGGTTTGATGAAATTACGTTGCCTCAGCGCCCAAGGGTCCACACCCATTTCTCGAGCCGCGTGATCCATACTGCGTTCTAGCACATAAATAGCTTCGGGTCGCCCTGCACCGCGATAGGCATCGACCTGTGTGGTATTTGTGTAAACTCCGACTGTGCGCATCGCCACCGCCTGCACGTCATAAACACCTGGCAAAACTTTGCTAAATAGGACAGTCTGAATAGATTGGGCCGCTTGTGAATTATAGGCTCCCATATTGGCAACCGTAAAAACTTTGTAGGCGATGAGGCGGTAATTCACATCAAAACCCATAGTTGAAGTGCTGACCAGGTCGCGCCCTGCATTGTCACTTTGCATCGCTTCTGATCGATCCGACATCCATGCCACGGCGCGGCCCAGAAACTGTGCCGCGTAGGCACATAAAAATGTTTCTGGATAATCCATCGCCTTCATGCCGAATCCACCACCAACGTCAGGGTTAGTGACGCGCACATCAGCAGTATCCACACGCAAAGCTTGTGCGATCGCATCTCGGGAGGCCCAAACGCCCTGACCGTTGACGCTGACATGCAAACGCGCACCTTCTGGCTCAGCATAGCAGCCACGCGGTTCCATAGAATTAACAATGATGCGGTTATCCTGCACAGCAAGATTAATTACATGAGCAGCATTAGCCAATGCCAAGCCCACTGCTGTGAAATCCCCCATTGACCAATCAAACGCCACGTTGTCAGGAGCTTCCGCATGTAATGCAGGTCCACCAGCCGCCAACTCCATGTGAACATCCAGGTCTTCAAAATCCAATTCAATCATTTCAGCCGCATCGCGCGCCTGCGCCAATGTGTCGGCAACAATGAAGGCCACAGCTTCACCAACAAACCGTACACGGCCCCGAGCTAGTATCGGACGTTCGGGTGCGGCGCCGTTTGTACCATCCGTATTTGTGATGATGTTTGCATTCATCGCAACGTCTAACCCTGCAGCTTCAAGATCCGCTAAAGTTAGGACCAAGTGCACCCCATCTGCGTCAAGCGCGTCGGTAACGTCCATATTAGTGATGTCACCATGGGCAACATTTGATCGCAATACATATGCCCGCAGCGAACCCACTGGCACAATGTCATCCACATACTGCCCCGTACCGTTTAGAAAACGAACGTCCTCAACCCGTTTGATTGGCTGGGATTTTCCAAACTTTTCCATGTCTGTCACTCCTATTTACGTCATCCAATCCTAGACCGCCTGGCGCGCGCGTCCACCTTAAACGACGGCCCAAACCTTGGCCCCTTTCCCTCAGCGCTCCGCTCGGTTATTTCACGGCCAAACAAGGGGATCGCAGACCATGCCAATGGAAAAGAAATTCAACGCGACCGAGGCCGAGGCCCGCATCACTAACCGCTGGTTGTCTGAAAAGGCATTCGTCGCCGGCGCCAATGCTACACGTGATGAAACCTACTGCGTGATGATACCCCCCCCCAACGTCACTGGCGTTTTGCACATGGGCCACGCATTCAACAATACATTGCAAGACATTCTTGTGCGCTGGCATCGTATGCGCGGGTTCGACACCCTTTGGCAGCCTGGAACGGACCATGCAGGTATCGCAACTCAAATGGTTGTCGAACGCCAATTGGCCGAAAAAGGGCAGCCCAAACGGGTCGAACTCGGGCGCGAAAAATTCCTTGAAAAAGTCTGGGATTGGAAAGCCGAATCCGGCGGCCAGATTATTAACCAACTCAAACGTCTTGGCGCATCATGTGACTGGGAACGTGAAGCGTTTACTATGTCTGGCGCACCTGGCGCGCCCGCAGCTGCCAAAGGTAACTTCCACGACGCTGTCATTAAAGTCTTTGTTGAAATGTACAACAAAGGCCTAATTTATCGCGGCAAACGTCTGGTCAATTGGGACCCACACTTTGAAACTGCAATTTCCGACCTTGAGGTCGAAAATATCGAAGTCGATGGCCACATGTGGCATTTTAAATATCCACTCGCTGGCGGCTTGACCTATGATTACGTTGAAAAAAATGAGGGTGGACATGTAACACTTAGCGAAAAGCGTAACTATATCTCAATCGCCACAACACGACCCGAAACTATGCTCGGGGACGGCGCTATTGCAGTCAATCCCAAAGATGAACGATACGCTGCAATCATTGGAAAGCTATGTGAGATTCCTGTTGGTCCCAAAGAATTTCGCCGCCTGATACCAATCATAATTGACGACTATCCAGATATGGATTTCGGATCAGGTGCTGTAAAAATTACTGGTGCGCACGACTTTAACGATTATTTAGTAGCTAAACGCAATCACATTCCAATGTACGCACTGATGGATGCTAAAGGTGCTATGCGTGCAGATGGTAGAATTTATAGTGAAGAAGCAGCGACTGCGCAGGCAATCGCCAATGGTGACACAATATTTGACGAAGCGATGGTAGCCGCAATGAACCTAGTACCCGATGCTTATCGCGGCATGGATCGCTTCACTGCACGGGACGCTATAGTAGCTGACATCACTGCAGAAGGTCTCGCCGTAATGGTTGAAATCACACGGAAGATTAAGGATGATGAGGGCTCTGAGAGCGAGATCACCGAGATTGTCCCATACGTTGAAGCCAAGAAAATTATGCAGCCGTTTGGTGATCGCTCCAAGGTCGTTATCGAACCCACACTTACGGACCAATGGTTCGTAGAAACCGACAAGATAGTTGGTCCTGCGTTAGACGCGGTGCGCGACGGTACGGTCAAAATCATACCAGATTCAGGCAAGAAAACCTACTTCCATTGGCTTGAAAATATTGAACCTTGGTGCATTTCACGCCAATTATGGTGGGGACACCAGATTCCAGTTTGGTATGTGATGGGCGAAACTGATTGGTGCACCATTTGCGCTGCAACAGAAGCTGAAGCAATCGCGAGCGCCACGTCCCAATATCCAGCAGGCACCGAATTTCAAGTTTTTGCTGACGAACATGAGGCAGCGTCTATCTTCCAAGAACAGCTTGGCCAGATGGACAAGCGCAACGAAAACAATACTAAATCTTTCCCAGGCCAGATGAAATTGCCGATGTTCCGCGATCCCGATGTTCTTGACACATGGTTTTCTTCTGGTCTCTGGCCTATCGGCACACTCGGCTGGCCAGAGGAAACGCCAGAACTAAAAAAATACTTTCCCACTTCCGACCTCATCACTGGACAAGATATCTTGTTCTTCTGGGTGGCGCGGATGATGATGATGCAACTAGCAGTTGTTGAGCAAGTGCCGTTTAACACGATTTACCTTCACGGCCTCGTGCGCGATGCCAAGGGTAAGAAGATGTCCAAATCCACTGGCAACGTCATCGATCCGTTAGATATTATTGACGAATACGGCGCCGACGCACTACGGTTCACAAATGCGGCGATGGCTTCCCTTGGCGGTGCCTTGAAACTCGACACGCAGCGCATCGCGGGCTACCGTAACTTCGGTACTAAATTGTGGAACGCCTGTCGTTTTGCAGAAATGAACGGTGCCTTCAACAAATACAGTCAGTGCATAACCTTTGTGCACGAGACGCCACCCACCCGATCGGTTAACAAATGGATTATCGGTGAGACAGCCAAAGTACTGGTTGAAGTGAATGGTGCACTTAGTACCTACCGCTTCAACGACGCCGCCGAAGGGCTTTATAAGTTTGTGTGGGGCAAGGTATGCGATTGGTATGTTGAGCTATCAAAACCTTTGTTGATGGATGGCACCGACGCTGAAAAACTAGAAACTCAACAGGTAATGAACTGGGTGCTTTCACAATGCGTCATGCTTTTGCATCCAATAATGCCTTTCATAACAGAAGAATTGTGGTCTCTAATGGGCAACGACACACTTTTAGCGCATCAGGACTGGCCTGAGATTTCAGCTGATTTGGTAGATAATCAAGCAGAATCTGAAATGTCATGGGTTATCCAAATCATTGAAAACATTCGATCAACGCGTGCACAAATGAACGTGCCAGCGGGTCTTCATGTGCCATTGATCCAGACTGAAGCAGACGCTGACGCGCGTACAGCTTGGTCCAACAACGAAGCGTTGATCAAACGTCTAGCGCGTGTTGATAACCTCACGGAAGGCGACGCACCAAAGGGGTCACTTACCGTCGGTACCAAAGGTGCAATATTTGCGCTTCCGCTAGCAGACATTATTGACGTGGACGCTGAAAAAGCTCGCATTACCAAATTATTGGTAAAGGTTGAAAAGGAAGCTGGCGGTTTGCGCGGTCGCCTGGGTAACCCAAAGTTTGCAGAAAATGCCGCAGCCGAAGTTGTGGAAGAAGCCAAGGCAAATCTGGTACTTCGGAACGAAGAATTTGTGCAGTTATCTGCAGCTTTGGCGCAACTTAATGAAATTTAAAGGCTGGGCGAATATCAAGAAATCATGATTAAAACAATTCGCGCTCGGCAGTGTGCACCAGACTGCGAGAATTTTTCGTTAGCCCAGTGTTAGGTTTCAGCTATCCCCCCATAAGCGTTAAGGTCTCAACTAGACGCACACTTAAGAAACAACCACTTTTGCAATAAAACCTTTAAGTATTAGGCGATCTAGAAGGTAGGTCATAGAAATGCTTCAGTGCACACCATACATCAGCCATCATTAACCCTTTTAAAAAGGCAGCTACCCTGCAAAGTATTAATATGTTTAAAGTACCAGAAAATAACACCCACCTTACTGCCCTTGCAGAATCGCTACCGACTTCAGTTCCATTTGTAGGACCCGAAGCGCAGGAACGCAGCTCTGGTGCGCGGTTTAAAGCCCGATTAGGCGCAAACGAAAGCGTTTTTGGACCATCGCCAAAAGCAATTCGAGCCATGCGTATGGCAGTCAAAGATACGTGGATGTATGGAGATCCTGAAAACCATGATTTGCGCATGGCTCTCGCCAAGCATCACATTGTCGATCCGAGCGAAATTGTAATCGGCACGGGCATTGACGGACTACTTGATAGCCTTGTACGTTTAACAGTTACCAAATGCACTCCTGTCGTGAGCAGCCTCGGTGCTTATCCAACTTTCAACTATCACGTTACGGGCTTTGGTGGAATAATTCATGGAGTTAATTATACTGAAGATTTTGAAGATCCCGAACTTTTAATTGCCAAGGCGCACGAGGTTAGCGCTAAACTGATTTACATCTCAAACCCCGATAATCCGATGGGTACATGGCACTCAGGCGCTAAAATTCAGCGAATGATTGAAAGCGTACCAGACAATTGCCTTTTGGTCCTAGATGAGGCCTATATTGAACTTGCACCTAACGGAACGGCGCCCAAGATTAACACTAATAATGCGCGGGTAATCAGGTTGCGCACGTTCTCAAAAGGTTATGGCATGGCTGGTGCGCGGATCGGTTATGCTATTGGACATAAAAAATTGATTTCAGCGTTTAATCGTGTGCGCAACCACTTCGAGATAAGCCTAATTTCGCAAGCCGGTGCGCTTGAAGCACTGGCTGATCAAGACTGGCTGTTAAATGTACGCGACAATGTAGAAGCGGCGCGTCAAAGGCTTTACCAGATCGCGGAAGACAACGAATTAAAGGCAATCCAGTCCGCTACAAACTTCGTTACTATTGATTGTGGGCAGGACAGTGATTTTGCGCGTAAAGTTCTTAAATGTCTCATAAGAATGGGTATTTTTGTACGTATGCCTTTTGTGGAACCACAAGACCGCTGTATCCGAATTTCGTGTGGTTCTCCAAAAAACTTGACGCTGGTAGCCAAGGCGTTGCCCAAAGCGTTAGCCTATGCGTCGGGGCAGGTCTTGGCCGAAGATTTGATCAGACCAAGTGCGCAAAAAACTTAAGTGAAATTTTTATGCTAAGAGTTTAGATCAACGGATCGCTAAACAGTAGCCTTTCATGAAAAAATTTCTAAAAAAAATAACACTATTACTAACACTTTTTAACAGCTTAAAACTTATTATTTTACGAATAATTTTTTACGTTGCTCCATTCAAAAAGTTTGTATGAATGCTGCTATCCGCAAAGTTGGTCCCCAGCCTGATCCACTTGTGCGGCGGGGCGCTGCGTTCCCCTTGCGCGAGTTAAATCGGCCAACACCTGCGATGCTGCTTCCAATGCACCTGCGCCGTGCGGGATACCTAACGATTTCAGCCCTGCATCAATTGCGCCAAGGAAACCTAACACCATATGGCCATTGACGTGGCCCATGTGCCCAATGCGAAAAAATGCGCTAGCTGGGGAACGTCCCAGCCCGATGCCTAACGTCACACCCATATTGTCTTCGCACCATGCCCGAAGCGCGTCGCCCTGCCCCTCACCAAGTCGTAATGAGGTGATCGCACGCGACCGCGCTGCGGGGTCTGAAACATTGATCTGCATTGGGCCCGTAGATGACCACACATCAATCGCTGCCCAGACGGCATGCGCCAGCCCGTCATGGCGCACCCATACGTTTTGTAGTCCCTCATTATTGATCATATCTAGCGCTTCACGCAGCCCATAAAGATGATGCGTTGGTGCTGTCCCATCAAAAAATTTCCAGTATTCATCACCCATAACCCGCGATCGCCAATCCCAGTATTTCGACACACGATTAATAGTTTGACGCACCGCGTCTGCCTTGTCATTAAACCACACAAAACCAATACCTGGAGGTGTCATTAGTCCCTTTTGGCTGGCGGCGACTGTGATATCCACCCCCCAATCGTCCATGTAATATTCATCGCACCCGAGCGATGCGATGGCATCACACATCAACAATGCGCCATGGTCCGCGTTGTCCATGGCCGCGCGTATACCTTTTATATCATTTAGGACACCGGTGGACGTGTCGACCAGAACCGTCAACACCGCCTTGATGCGTCCGGTGGTATCAGCCTTCAAAACCGCCTCGACCTGCGTAAGATCGACGGCGTCACTGTTACCAAAGTCAATCGTTTCAACTGCTGCGCCCAAACCCTCAGCCATCTCGCCCCAACCAATGCAAAACCGTCCTGTTGCAAGGACCAAAACGGTGTCATCTTCGCTCAGAATATTGGACAATGCCGCTTCCCAGACGCCGTGGCCGTTGCCAATGTAAATTGCTACGTCGTGGTGCGTACCAGCAATTGCCTTGAGGTCTGGCAGCAGACTAAGCGTCACTGCGTGAAGCTCTCCCGTATAGATGTTCGGCGCTGCACGGTGCATCGCCCGCAAAACACGTTCCGGCATCACAGATGGGCCGGGAATAGCCAGATAAGTCAAACCATTGGCAAACATACGCTGCATCCTTAAATAGGTGGTGTTGAGTAGACACTATCCTGCGCAAATGCCGCGTCAATGGCGGACAAGTGATCCTGAACGCACCAACGCCTATCACTTATGTTTCAATGTGACTAAAAGGGCAAAAAAAGCCTGCACAAACCAAATGCGACAGCGGGACAAGGTATAAGTGGCTTTGAGGTAATTATTTGCATCACCGCGTCGGGTTGTTGCTGTTCGCCATAGCATTGATGGCAATCAACAGCTTAATGTTCGAAGTTCTGAGCTATGTTATAAAGCCAATGTTTATTGATGTTTTTGATAGTGGCCAACGAGGCTCAGTTTGCATCATTGATAGATTCATTATGGCTTTCTTAATGGTGCATGCGCTAAGATTTCTCTACCAACGCGTGACCTTGAGTTTTATTGCAGTACAGTGCACGCTAAACATTCTTCAACCTATGCTGCGCTCTTGGGCGCAGCTCGTGCAAAAAAAATCAAGTTGTTAAATGTGTCATTATGTCTTGTTGAACCTTAATCTGACACCATCGGCTTGAATGACACAGCGATTAAAACTTTTGTATTCGAGGGTCATCGCAATTTTGTATCGATCTTATCACACAACGCGATACCGTTTAATGAAACGCTGTAAAACAATATTTGCAAGGCGAGAACGGAGCTACGAAAAAGTTTTGGCCGAAAATCTTGATGATGCACATGTTACTTTTTAAAAAAAATTGCCTGCTCGCCAAGAAAATACTGCTAGGGAGAGCAGGATAAAGTATGCATTGCCAACAGGGCGCGACACACTAATCCTGTTATTGAAAAATCAATTTTACTGGACACCAAATCAGAAACCATCGTCAAAGACCCGCTTAACCAACTTACACAGGAACATACAACTTTACTAGTCGCGCACCACCTGTCAACCATTCAAAACGCGCATAAAACCATTGTGTTAAACAAGTTCTAAATGGCTAAAAAAGGCACATACGTCGACTTACTCGCATACGGCGAACTCCATTCTAATAATTGCAATCCGCAATTTCGCAATAGTAAACAGGCGATCGATAGCAAAAACTAAATCAGCTAGAAAAATATTATTTCGAAATCAAACAAACAACCAAAACCATGGTGAGCGAGTCTGTTGAATCACCCCAAGCGACAATAGGTAACAAGTATGACCAATCGCACTATTATCAAAATTTTTGGACCAGACACCATAAATTTTCTACAAGGATTAATCACTAATGATGTGACCAAAACTAAGAATGGTCTTGTCTACGCAGCACTTCTGACCCCTAAAGGCAAATACATCGCAGATTTTTTTGTAACCAGACAAGAAAACGCACTTTTAATTGATGTGGCGACGTCGCACGCAACAATGTTGGCGCAACGCTTGACAATGTACCGCCTACGATCGGACGTACAAATCACAGAAACACCATTGATCGTGTCTCGCGGCACTGGAATTCCACCTAGCGGTGCTCTGCCAGATCCGCGCCATAATGCCCTTGGTTGGCGCCTGATTTCAGACAATAACCAAAGTGACAGCACAGATTGGGACGCGTTGCGTGTGACGCACATAATACCTGAAACTGGCATTGAGCTGACACCAGAAACGTACATCCTAGAGGCCGGATTTGAACGTCTAAACGGCGTTGATTTTCGCAAAGGGTGCTACGTTGGACAAGAAATCGCCGCGCGCATGAAGCATAAAACAGAGCTAAAAAAGGGCCTCACTCAGGTGTGGATAACCGAGGCAGTCACAGTAGGCACTAAAATAACAACCAACGACAAACCGGTCGGCGTTTTGTTCACACAATCAGGAAACCTAGCGCTAGCACACCTGCGCTTTGATCGTGCGACAAGTGATATGCAGGCGGGTGCCGCCACTTTGCGTCGAACAGAGACAAGTTATTGTTAAAATTTCTACTTACGTCAGATGACTGGCCTGTCAATTGTTCACAAACCCAGCTCATACCCAAGTTAAGCGCGTTCAGAATATTCCATTGTTTCGGTATTAACTACAATGTCTTCATCTTGGCCAACAAACGGCGGAACCATAACCCGTAAGCCATTATCCAAAATGGCGGGCTTGAATGAATTGGCAGCGGTCTGACCTTTAACAACTGGCTCAGTAGTTACAATCTTGCAGATGACTTTTTGGGGCAAACGTGCGTTCAATGCCTCTTCTTCGTGAAATTCAATCACTGCTATCATGCCATCTTGCAGGAACGGACGACGGTCACCCAACAATTCAGATGGCAATTCTATCTGTTCGTAAGTTTTAATATCCATGAAAGTCAGCATTCCGTCAGTCTCATATAGAAATTGTTGATCTCTCTGCTCAAGGCGAGCCTTCTCGACCTTATCAGCGGACCTAAAGCGTTCGTTCAATTTAGAACCATTGCGCAAGTTGCGCATTTCGACTTGCGCAAACGCACCACCTTTACCCGGTTTAACATGATCGACTTTCACCGCAGCCCACAAACCACCGTTATGTTCGAGAACGTTTCCAATACGGATTTCATTGCCATTAATTTTTGCCATAACCCAGTGTGTCCAAACAATTTCTGAAGGTTGCATAGAAGTTGGCGAAAGCTATATATTGAGACGTTGTACCGTGCAAGCCAACTGGTACTGATTGTGTTTGGTAGCTGATTTAGCCATGCATAAAACGCATAGCAGACATTCCAAATAAGGACCCCCGAATCGGTTTGGAAAGGGCATATTGCACAAACCCCCAGCTTCAAGGGTAAAATAGTATAAGGACCAAAAATGCGAGATTTCGTCGACGGCACAGCGTTTAACAATGAACAAGGGAATCGCGCGCGCAAACTCTTTGCAGCGGTGGTATTGGCCGCGTTGGATGATGCGATTGCAGACGATAAAAAGTATGGCAATGGGCCTGAACAGATTGCACGTTGGGCAAGGTCACGCGACGGTCGTGAAGTTCTTTCCTGCGCCGGTATTGACCCCAACGAACGTGTTGTTACGGGCCTTATGGACTTCGTCGGCAAAGGTGTGCGAACATCAGTTGCTTTGTCTCGTGAAGAAAGCGAACGCCGCGCAGTAGCTGAAGCTGCGGATCAAGAATTCCGCGCCGCCTAACTCACTTTACATTTACCATCTATGAAAAGACGCGACCTTTTACTTGAGGTCGCGTCTTTCTTTTTCGTAGGCTTTATCCAAACGCAAACATTATTGAAAATAACATCTCTCTTGCGGTTCCAACAAAACCAAAACTGCGGTTAGAGCCTACGCGGCATTGACCCACCATCATAGTACAAAGAGCCAACAATATCACTTTTTCGCTCACACCATCTATCCAACCATTATGATTGGGGTCCGGATAGCTAAACAGAATTTTAACCTTCCACTCCTTTAATAGTCAGAAATGCACATACCCACTAAAGTCGTGTAGTAGAAAGTCAAACTCCATCCCGGAAATGCAGCGACACATAATGCTACGAACCAAGCTAACATCGCCAAGACTGCAAAGACTAATCCCATCCCCAACAGCACAATTAAACCATCGGCATAGAAAATTACCTGCTAGTGCTTAGAAAATTAAAGCTGCTCAAACACCAACAAAAAGTCCGTTCAAGAATTAACGAATGCTTTTTAATTACTAGATAAAATGATAGATAATAAGTAATTGCGGCCGCCAATGTTACCGCAGCTAATTAATTTTCGTCAACATTGCAGGAGTTGGCCTTCCCAAGATCAGACGCTTTGATGTGTGCATCACTCTTCCCTTTTACGGCTTCACTAGATAAAAAATTAAAATTGAGGAATCCGATGGCCAAGGCAATCATGATCCAAGGTGCTGGATCTAATGTGGGAAAATCCATGTTAGTTGCGGGACTATGCCGTGCAGCCGTCAAACGCGGGTTGTCCGTTGCCCCGTTTAAGCCACAAAATATGTCCAACAATGCTGCGGTGACATCAGATGGTGGCGAAATCGGTCGTGCGCAAGCCTTGCAAGCGCGCGCCTGCGGATTAGAACCGCACACGGATATGAACCCAGTGTTGCTAAAACCCGAAACCGATGTTGGGGCGCAGGTCATTGTTCAAGGTAAAAGGTTTGCAACAATGAAAGCACGGGAATACGGGACCAGAAAAGCTGATCTTATCCCCAAGGTTTTGGAAAGCTATCGCCGCCTAGCAGCCACGCAGGATTTGATTTTAATTGAGGGCGCGGGCTCCCCTGCTGAGATCAACCTGCGGGCAGGTGACATTGCCAACATGGGATTTGCTGAAGCTGCAAAGTGCCCCGTCATCCTGATCGGAGACATCGATCGCGGAGGGGTGATTGCGCAATTGGTTGGCACCAACGTCATTTTACCTGACACTGATCGCGCCCACATTAAAGCATTCGCAATCAATAAATTTCGTGGTGATCCGTCCCTTTTTGCCAACGGCATGACTGCGATCATAGAGCATACTGGTTGGTTGCCATTAGGCATCGTGCCTTGGTTTAATAACGCTTGGAAACTGCCAGCCGAAGACGTAATGGACATTGCCACGCAAAAAGGTGGTACCATCAAGGTAGTGGTGCCACGTCTAAACCGGATCGCAAATTTTGACGACCTTGACCCACTCGCGGCACAGCCTGACATAACTGTTGAAATTATTGAGGCTGGACGCCCCCTGCCTGGTGACGCAGATCTAGTTTTGATCCCTGGTTCCAAATCGACGATTGCCGATCTTGCGCATTTTCGCACACAAGGATGGGATACAGATTTGCTGGCGCACGTGCGGCGCGGAGGACATGTTTTAGGCATTTGTGGTGGCTATCAAATGCTTGGGCGTGAAATAGCAGATCCGGAGGGTATTGAGGGGCCCGTTACTCGTGTGCAGGGTCTGGGCCTATTAGATGTTACTACCACCATGTCATCGCATAAGAGATTAAATGTCAGCAAAGCCACCTATACAAAAACAGGCGACACTGTATCTGGGTACGAAATCCATATTGGAGACACTGTCGGGCCGGATTGTAAAAATAGCTGGCTAGCATTGGATGGTCGTGATGAAGGAGCTGCAAGTGGTGATGGACGTATTAGGGGCTGCTATCTTCATGGGCTTTTTGCCTCAGACGGTTTTCGTATGTCATACATGGCGGATATAGGGGCGCCTGTACAATCGATCAACTACAACGCTGGGGTTGATGCGACGTTAGATGAATTGGCAGAACACCTTGAGACTCATTTGGATATTGCGGCCATTTTACAACTGGCTAAGCCTGTCCCTGAAACACCTTTATGATTTACTTTAAAACAATCAGGTCCACTAAATTTTAGTCGTGTTCCTTGCTCGAAAGGATGCGATAGATCTCACGATGAACCAATTTGCGTAGGTTGCTGGTAATCCGTTTGCCCAAAGGCCCTTCTAATTCTTCACGTACAACCTCTGAAATGACCGAACGCAAAGCATCTTGATCTAACAACACGTTTCCAACATCCAATAATCCGTCAAGATCGTCATCGCCGTAGCATTCGTCATCATTACCACCAACATTGTCGAATTTTATTTGTTCACTTGCACCCAACTTGGGTTTCTCAATCACACTCACAATGGTACTGACTTTATCAATTGACAAAGTGTTGTCGGTGACAATCTCAGTCTCAGAGGTCGTAAGACTTGATTTTTTGGCGCCTTGAACGACCTCAATACTGCGTACTACAGGCTCTGAACAAGAAACAGTCTCACTCAGTGCTTCAACTTTGCCTTCAATGCCGTGTGGTTCAAAGTCATGTACATCATTGGTGACTGCTGCTTCAAGTTCGGCAATCGATGCAATTAAGTTGGATCTGTCAAACGTTTGTCCACCATTTACAACACTACCAACTTTAACATTTATTTCTGCGATTTCTAAATGGGATGTAACGGCATCTAAGCCAGCCTCACCCGCTTCATTAACTAAAATCTTGGCAATCTCTGTCAACGGTACGTCAACTAATTGCGACGCATCATCACACGCCGCATTTTTAAAATCTGTGGCCTCAACATTTATGCTATCGGCCATCAAAATTTTTCCGTTTTCAGATTGCACTATTCTATCCACTGCGCCAACCACAGCTTCAGCCATATCCACTTCATGAGTATTTTGGTCTGCACAGAGCTCTTCAACCCAAACAGCTTCTTCATCACAAACATCTTTTTTTGAGTCAGTCATGGTCGGAAACGCTTCAACTTTGCTCATCACCATAAATGCAGGGGTAAGCACGAATTTATCCAGTTTCGTTTTAACCACTTCGACTGTAGTTTTGGAGATGTCTTGAATTGGAGCCACATCAATCTGATTTGGGACTAGAACATCAGCTCGCGCTTTATCTCCATCAATCATAAGCCTGCGGATGGAAGATAAAACATCCTCAATTTCAATATTGGTTACTGGATCCGACATTATTTATCCTGCTTGAGCATTAGAAAACCATGTTAACCTCCTACGTAACTCCAAACAACCAATAGTCTGGATTTGGCCTAATCTCCTATAGAGCGCAGAATTCGATCTAGTTCTTGGCCCTGCTTCGAGAAAGTTGCAGGGGCTTCCCGAACAAGATTGTAATAGGATGTTGGATCATAACTTTGCACCCCAAGATTCAAGTGACTGGCCGTAAGGAGGCCCATGGTCGCCAATACGCGATAGCTTGCTACAACCTCATCAGCTTGAGCAGAAATCGTGTTGGCTTTTGCATCTAATAGCTCCTGTTCCGCGTTTAGAACATCAAGTGTTGTGCGGGCACCAAGTGTAGCTTCTTCACGAACGCCACGAAATGCGGTTTGTGCAGCGAGTACCTGCAAATTGGAAGATTCAAGACTAGCTTGGGCAACTCGAAAAATTGCGTACGCATTGCCGACATTTTGACTAACAGATTGTGTCGATATCAAAAGGCTCGCCCGCGATGAATCACGGCTCGCTTGTGCTTGCCGAATGATAGATTGCAGCTGCCCACCTTGATAAATAGTACCTCCATAAGTAAGCCCCAAACGCTGATTACTCTCGCGCTGGTCCGTAAACCCGACTGTTCCAGTTAAGTTCAGCTCAGGATTCAATGCAGCTTCAGCACGGCGGACATTTAATTCAGCTGCGGAGACGCCATGTTGGGCGCCAATCACTACTGGGTGGCGGCGCACAGCAATGGCACGAGCCTCTTCAATATCTTGATTTAAAGTTGCTGGGTTAACATCATCCAGAAGACCAGGTACACGACCCACGGCAGCGCGAAATTCTTCATTAGCCTGTACAAGAGCACCTTCTGCCGAAGCTAAAAGGCTTTGCGCTGCAGCACGCCGAGCCTCAGCCAAAGCCACATCTGTACGGGTAACTTCTCCAACTTCAAAGCGATCCTGTGCTGCATGTAATTCTTGAGCAATGACGCCAACATTGCTACGTCGCAGAGCAAGAAATTCAGATTGGCGTCGTACGTCCATAAAAGCGTCTACAGCGCGAAACAGTACTTCCTGTTCAGCTTGGGTCAAATTCTCACGAGTCTGCAAAACAAGCTCTTTTTGAACTTCGGTAGACAGCGCACTTTCTCCGCCATCGTGAATGAGCAGGTTAGCAGTAACTGTGATCGCCCCATCTAAATCGTCCTGAAAACTGCCCCCAGTCGGACTCAAGGAAGACGTCGAATAAATGGCTTGCGCTTGCCATGTGACCACTGTGCGTAAGGCTGCCAAAGATTGAGCAACATCTTCGTCAGCGGCACGTAGCAGCGCACGGTTTTGATCTAACAGACCTGAATTGTGGTAAGCGTCGCGCAGCACATCCGCGAGGGAATCTGCGCTGGCGTGCGAAGTTATCATCATTAACACAAAAAATATTTTAACAAACACGCGACCCATAGTAACAATCATGGTCAATTCCTTATCAAATAAAGTCTCAAAAGCCAATTCATTTGCCTTTATCGGAGCATGGGCTGTTAAAACATGAATTCGGCTTCTTTAGAAAATCCATCCAGCACCGACGCGCCAGCATTAAAAGACATACGCCAATTCATAGCACCTTCAATTTTGCGACCAATTCGAACCACACCCAGTGCACCTTCAGAAAATATCGCAACTATGCGACCGCCATCTTTTATTTGAAGTATTAAATTTTCAGGAATGTGTTCAACCGCGCCTTGCAATATAATTACATCATATGGGCCACTTTTAGACGCTCCATCTGACAGCGCACCCTCAAAAACGGCAGCGTTATCAACGCCATGGTCAGATAGATTTTGCTGTGCTTCTTGTGCCATTCCAAGTTCATCTTCAACAGCAACAACAAAATCAGCAAGTTGTGCAAGAATTGCGGTAGAATAACCAAGTCCACATCCGAGGTCTAGAACAACATCGCTGGGCTGAACATCAACCGCTTCTAACATTTTAGCTAGCGTGCGTGCTTCAAGAAGCACACGAACCGCACCGATGTCGATATTTTCACCTATGTAAGCAGCCTCACGTTTGGCGTCTGGAACGTAATCTTCACGTGGAATATTCAGAAAAGCATCAATGATTGGGAATTTTGTCACGTCAGAGGGGCGCACTTGCGTGTCCACCATTGTCGTTCTACGGTTTTGATAGTCAGCCACTTGCTAAACTCTTTCGTTCAAAATTAATTAATCATTGATGCCACAGCGTTCGCCTCCCCGCAACGGCCCATTACGCTTACATCGTCCTCTTAGTGGTTCAACATCAAACATTCTGCTAAACTGCAACGATTTCAATTCTAAAGATGCGGATCACCCACTACAATTCGATTAATTGTCTACATACTAGATGAATGATGAGATAAAATCTAAACCAACTTATTTTATTCAACAATCCAGAAATACACCTTTTTACTATATAAATCAGATAATATTTAATATTTGTATACGCTTTTTGGGCTGTGTTCAAAATGAAACTGATATCTTTTTAACCTTGTTTCCTTATTCGAAAACTATGGCCTTGAAAAATACACAAAAAGGATTGATCCAACGTTTGACCAGCCTTAACTTTCCGGCCAAATATCAGCTATTCCAAGAGCGGTTTTATACTTTATAGCGGTGATAAAGATTTAACCTCCGCGACTTGCCACTTTAAAGCTTTAGCCTTTTTTGGTAAGTTAGCTTTGCAAAATCCACCTTCTTTTCGACACGTCTTTTTCATCCACTCCGTTGTCGTCATGCTCCTTTCCCCACATACCTTTATTTAATAAGCGTTTTACTGCCGGTAAACGCTCCAGAACTTATAGTAACGAAGAGAAACACAACTTAATTTACAGCCCTCTAGCCTTATAATTAGGTATAATATTTTGGAGTCTCAGTTGTAATCTGTACTATATAGATCAATGCAATCCTCAAACTTACATAGCGAGCTTGGCCTGCCAACTGCAGTATGCAGACTACAAAATTTTACCGATGCTGCTGCATATTTAATGCAAACTACATCTTGTTATTTTTTTGTGCACAAGCTGGTAAGATTTATATATCGCATGATTTTGCACGCTTGAATGGTGGCGCAGTTTTACTGATCTGAGCGAAACAATATTTAACGAGTTCATGATAGCTGTCTGGCAAAAAGTCAGGGTTAAGCAATTTAAAATATACCGAACCAGAACGAAATTAAAACGTGAATGTCCGAAAGCGCAAGTAGCAAGCCCCTTGTGCCCCGTTGCCAGCCCGTCTAGTACCGCGTTAATCACATGTTTGGCGAGTTGGCGGAGTGGTTACGCAGCGGATTGCAAATCCGTGTATATCGGTTCGATTCCGATACTCGCCTCCAACACTTTTCTAGTTGGTGCAATACACGCAATCAACGATGAGATAGATTATATATTTATTCTTTACACATCTCGTACATAACTCGCGTCTAGTCTTACTATGATTAGGACAGCTCTCAAATTAGTAAATGTTAAACACACACTAGACGAAACTTGCTGGAGCTTAATTGTGGCATTTATACAATAAATTTTAAAGGAAACTTAAACTGGATTAACGAGCAAATAATGCAAAATAAAATAAGCATGTTTATTAGGAAGCATCTTTAAACTGGTACCAAGCGAACGCAGGGGGTAGAGACGCCCTACGAAGGGGCCCAAGTTCAAAACGACGCGTTGGTAACTGCATTAAATCTGGATGCGATAGGCGTTTACGTCCCAACGCAAGGTCAGCGATCAATGCGCCAGAGTAAGGTGCCATGGCTATACCACCACCATGATAACCAAGCGCTGCATAAGCACCTTCCATATCGGGAATAGGACCAGCAAATGGCAATAGATTACGAGTCATACAAATCAGACCTGACCAAAAATATGGCGTTTCAACATGACGCCATTTTGGAAACATCCGTTCGAAATCAGCACGAGCTACAGCGCGGGTTTTATCAATATTAGATTTAGTGACCCTTACAGAGCCCCGTAGTCCCAACAGCATTCGCTTATCTGGTAGCAGTCGAAAATAGTGTAACAGCGTTCGGCTATCACATATCATTTGTTCACTCCACCATCCTTGATCTTGAATTTCGTTATCAGTAAGTGGCCGAGAGACCAAAATATTAGACTGTACCGGTAAGTAGCGTCCAGACAGGGACCTGGGCAAATCGTCACTTGAATACCCATTAGTCGCTATCAGTAACTTCTTAGCGTGGACCTGACCCTGCGCTGTTTCCAGAATGTAACCATTTTTGTTTGTGATTTTGGTAACAGCTGTTTGAGAGTACATTCGTACCCCCACTTTATGCGCAGCATCAGTAAGGCCCAGAACAAATTTCATTGGATTTAGAGCGAAGCCTATTGGGAGGTGAACTGCACCAAAAAAATCTGGGCTATTCAGACCATGAGATGCCATTTCATTTTTTGATACAAATTCATATGGCAACCCATAACGTACTGTGTATTGAGCACCGTAGTCCTTTAAATCCGCTACCGCTCTTGGACTATGAGCTACATATGTGTAACCTTTGGAATGGCGATCAACACCCAATTGATATTTTTCTAAATACTCCTCGACGAGGTCGACCGAAGCCCGCTCCGCATCAAAAAATACCCTTGCATCAGCTTGGCCATATTTTTTGACAATATCGCTATCGTTGATCTTGGCACTTCCAGTGCACACTAGCCCTCCAGCGCGCCCTGATGCACCCCATCCAGGAGTGTTTTCATCTAACAGCACAACATCCGCGCCAGCTTCAGCCAGAGTTAACGCCGCCGACAAACCTGTATAACCACCACCAACTATGGCAAAGTCTGCTTGTATAGCACTTTGTAAGGGGTGGTAATTGGAAGGGGTTCCTTGAATTGTAGATGCCCAGTAATTCTCACGTATTGGATAGTCACTATAAGCAAGAGATTCGTAGATCCGTTTCATAAATTTATCCGTTGAAAGTTTTTAGCGCCACCCACATTCTATTTAGATTTGCGTGGTACTTGCCTAGTAATTTTATTATGCAGTATGATAATAGTTTTGCAAATAGTGCGTTTCAAACGTCTTTTGTCCATTTCTTTTTGTTATTTTAAGATGGAGCTTTTTCAACTACCAGACGGCGCTTCAGGAATAATACTATTAATCTAAAAACCTGTTCTTAGGCGAGTACCAAAGTAAACTCAAATCAGTTCTGAAGCACCACATTAACCGTTTAATGTCTGATTTGAGTCAAATCAAAAGTGAACCAAAACACGCATGTGTTACATCACACGAAACAGTTACCTATCACTTAAAAAACCTATAAAGGCTCTCGTAAATGTTAACAATATCTTTAGCTATTGCGCCAGTCTTTGTACTGATCCTGATTGGCTACGGATTGAGGCGCGGTGGTATCCCTTCAACGGAGTTTTGGAATCTTAATGACCGGCTGGTGTATTGGGTACTAATGCCAGCGTTGTTCTTCGCAAAAATCTCTGTGGCTGATTTAAGCGGAGAATTGGGAGATTACGCGGTTCTACTTTATTCAGGTTTTTTTGCTGCTATAATTTGTGGCTGGTTGCTTGGTCGGAGAATTGCGGCTCCACAGGCCAGCTCACTGTTGCAAGGAAGTGCACGTTTCAACACGTTTATAGGCCTCGCAATAGCTGAGGCTGTTTTTGGAACACAAGGATTACAAATCGCAGTGTTAGGCTCCGCCCTTTTGGTACCAGTAGTGAATATAACAGTTGTCACATTAATGACGCGGCAATTGGGCGGTGGTGGCAAATCAATTATATATGGACTGTTGAAAAACCCTCTAATTTTAAGCATTTGCACAGGGATTATTTTTAATCTCGCTGGATTAAACGAAGTTCCGGTATTGAACGAAATAGCCCGTATTCTTGGTGATGCGGCATTGCCGATCATGTTGCTTTGTGTTGGAGCCAACCTCAAGGTTCGTGGCCTTACAGGATCGGTTCAGACTATTGGATTATCAATGATAGGCAAATTTTTGGTTAACCCCCTTGCAGTTCTTTTAGCCGCATGTGTTCTCAAGCCAGATCCCTTATCACTTCAAGTCGCTTTAATTTTTTCGGCTTTGCCTACAGGTGTAGCCAGCTATACTCTCGCTCGTGAAATGCAGGGAGACGCTTCCCTGATGGCCGTAATTATTACTACGCAAACACTAATGAGTTTCATTACATTACCTTTAATACTGTTTATTGGACAGGCATTTTTCATTTAAATCCTTTCCGATGGAATAAATCTGTCACCGTAAAAGTACTTAGTGCTGGACAACAACTTTAAAAAACCAGACCCTAGCCAATTGCCTAGCATTTTAGCACGTCCGCGGGAAATGTTGAGCCGAAAAGCTTTTTAGTTCTTTTTCTAAATACTATGTGAAAACTTCATAAATTTACTTTCGATGTTTTGAGTAAGATTTGATGGAACTTTTGACAGTGCCTATAGTTTTTTATTCACCATTTTGGACTGCAAAACATCAGGTAAAAGTGACGCTGCAAGTGAAACTAAATAGGTATTTAACGAACCACCAGAACGGCTTTGTTGCACAAATCGGGTTGAGGTCGTACTTCCCCTAAAACTAGACGGATTTAGCCTACGGCCTCTGTCTTGGGAATGCCAAGCGCTGTGAAGCCGTTTAGCGTCGCAGCACGGATTTGGATCTCCGCAACCTGCCGATCAAAGTCACGCGCTGAGAGGCGATGACCCAGTAATTTCACACAATGC
>JBLILC010000017.1:0-33819 GCA_047635635.1 Octadecabacter sp.
AAGGTTTTTGTCCGCCCAACATCAGATCAAACTGATATTCCGCCCCCACCACAATCTCGTACCGTCACTACCGCAGCGATGCGTTCAGCCTCTGGGGCGATTATACCGTCAAAATGGCAGCATAACCCAAGCTTTTCCAATACTTCACAATCGGCCACCAACAACATGGCAATACCCGAAAATCTATTAACCTCACTTCAGTTGTCTGCTCATTACCAAAAAAATTGCATTCGTGATTAAATAGCAGAAGTCTTATCTAAATTATAATTGACGTTAAATTAGGCTGCAGCTTTGACAGCTCGCCCAGTCATGATCTTTACCAGATGCGCACGATATGCTCCCGACCCATGCACGTCAGTAATCATGCCGTCGCCGTTCAATGACAAACAATCCAATGCGTCAGCTAAGAAATCAACGCTCAGCACTGTCTCAGCTGCAGTCCAGCGAAATACACCACTTTCAGATGCACCTGTCACGGCCACACGTACACCACCAGCATATTTTGCGACCATCACACCCACCAAGGCGAACCGAGACGCAGGCTGGACAAATTTTTCATAGTGGGACTTTTCGGGCACTGGAAAGCGGACTTCAGTGATAACCTCGTCCTCTTCCAATGCAGTAGTGAACATGCCTTGAAAATAATCATCAGCAGAAATTTTGCGGATGTTGGTGATGATATTAGCACCAGATGCCAAGACCGCCGCTGGAAAACATGCAGAAGGGTCGTTGTTGGCTAAACTACCACCGATGGTACCACGATTGCGCACCGCAGGGTCACCAATATGCGCTGCCAATGCCGCCAAGCCGGGATAAGCTTTAGCTTTACGTGAAACGGTGGCATGTGTTGTTGCACCACCAATGCAAACCTCATTCACGTTGGACATGTACACACCCTCCATTTCAAGGATGGATGTCAGACTGACTAATATCGATGGCATGGCAAGCCGCTGTTTTAAGGTCGGGATCAATGTCTGCCCACCGCCAAGCGCCTGAGCGTCTTCTTGTTTTAGAGCCTCTACGGCTTCCCCAATGGTGGAAGGACGTGTCATTTTAAAGTTATACATTTTTCAAACTCCTTTAGCGTTAAGGGCTTCCCAAACACTCAACTGCTAAAGAGACATGTCAAGATGGAAGAATTTTTATCACCCCGTTGATGCGCGTCGATAACAGCCTTTACGATTGTGAGATGAGGTCCAATCACCCTCGCTTCAAAACAACTATTGGTGCCTATTGGATTATACTGACACTGCGTTGCATTTTTTTAATTTACTAAACAAGAGAGTACATCATCCACCCTTATCATCGATAAATTTATATAAGACACTGTGAGAAGTATACGTGCCTTTACTAGTTAGAAACCTAATATCTTCGCTATGCAGTGTGCTAGTACAGATCTCAAAGTCTGATTGTTTGTTGTTTTTTAATATTCTTATTCCGCCGCAAAAGCCACTCACCCACTGTATAGCGTAGCCCTTATCTCTCCGCGAATACATCCAAACCTGAATAGGGTTGCGAATCTAAACATTGGCGATCTTAGATACATCCTGACCCGACGCAGACATGATCGCCTTGACGATGTTGTGATAGCCAGTACAGCGGCAGATATTGCCTTCAAGGTAGGTGCGTATTTCTTGCACCGATGGCTTTGGGTTTTCTTTAAGCAAGGATGCCGTCGACATCACCATACCGGGCGTGCAAAATCCACACTGCAATCCGTGGTGGTCCTGAAAAGCTTGCTGAATCACGTTGAGCGATCCGTCATCATTGGCTTGCCCTTCGATCGTGCCAACGTCCGCGCCGTATGCTTCAACCGCAAACATTGTGCACGCCTTTACCAATTCGCCATTCACATGCACTAAGCAGGTTCCACATTGACTCGTGTCACAACCAATATGCGTACCCGTCAAATTCAAATTCGTACGCAAAAATTCTGATAGCAGTGTGCGTCCTTCGACGTCCCCGCTGGCGGCCTTTCCATTCACTGTCATGAAAACTGATGCCATTTGATGTCCTTTAAATATGTAGTTGGTGATTTATTTTAAGCACATCATTCACTAACAGAGAACACTTTTTTACTGTTATCCTTGACGCAAAATTTGCGTTACCTGAGCCATAACACTCACTGCGATTTCGGCAGGGGATCGCCCACCAATGTCCAAACCCACGGGTGCGTTGATCCGCTCTATATCGTTCGCGTCGAATCCCGCATTACGCAAGCGTTGCACACGCTTTGCGTGGGTACGTTTTGAACCCAGACAACCAAGATAAAAGACATCTGATCGTAATGCTGCCAAAATTGCCGGGTCATCCAGTTTTGGGTCATGCGTTAACGTTACAACAGCGCAGCGTGCATCAAGACCTGCCGCTTCTAACACCACATCCGGCCAATCGTCCAAAATTTTCAGATCAGGAAACCTGGCAGGTGTTGCAAATGCAGGGCGTGGGTCGACCAGCGCAACGTCGTAGCCACAGGCTTGCGCAATCGGCACAAGGAACTGTGCAATATGCACACCACCAACAACAAACATCCGCAAGGGCGGATTATGAACGGCAACAAATGTCTGCCCGTCATCCTCCAAGCCAGAACGATCCAGTCGAAACCGATCTGGAAAGGCCTGCGTATCATCCAACCATCGTTCAGCACTGTTTAAATCGGCAACATAAGCTATTGGTAAAAGTGACTCACGTTTTGCTACCAGTTGCGCCAACACGTCCAAGGGCATCGCGTCACCAGTCTTTTCTCCTACAGGTTCAACCAAAACTTTAATGCGACCACCGCAGGCAAGCCCAACGGCAAATGCCTCATCGTCCGTAACGCCAAACTCCATTAATCGCGCGTGTTTTTCATCTATTCCGCCCTTTAACGCATCCAGCGCTTCAACGATCACAGCCCCCTCGACGCAACCACCCGACACAGATCCTTCCATGTGACCATCATCGCGGACTACTAATTGGCTGCCGACGGGTCGTGGAGCGGATCCCCAAGTTTCGACAACCGTAGCCACAACCACACCCCGCCCTGAGCTGTACCAATCCAATGCGAACCTTAATACGCCGCCAAGATCACTCAATTTTTATCTCACCATCTACCGGCGGAACAGTGAACACTTGGCCAGGATAAATTAAATCAGGGTTGCGAATTCGGTCACGGTTGGCTTCGAACACTTTCAGATACAAAATCCCAAAACCATAACGTTCTTCTGCAATCGCCCACAGCGTTGAACCAGGTTGCACGGTCCGAGTTGCCACTGTGAAGTTCTGATTGGCGACATCTTCTGCCATCGCTGCGATAACATCAGAGGGGTCTTCACGCAAAAAAGGTGTTTCAATTCGGCTGACAACCTTGCCACTCCCATCGATTTCATCAATGCGCAGAGTGTAAACACCAGTGTCAATATTAGGTAGGTCACCGTACCATGTGCCATTTTCATCAATAGGCAAGCGTCTAACAGGCGCATCATTCACATAGACTTGCACAAACCCTTCGTCACCTTGCCCAATAGCGCGCCCACGCAAGATCACTTCACCTGAGGGTTCGTAAGTAATTGCATCAAGGGCAACGTTAATAATGACTTCAGGGGGCGTGTCCGCTGCAATTGCTGGCTGAATAACCTCGACACCATCTTGCGTAATAGCAAGAATGGCGGGCGTGGACTGAGAGGCTAATGCACTGAGCGCAATATCACTGGAAATCAGCGGCTCTAATAGGGTTGGCTCAAGTATCGCAATATCGGACAGAGACTGTGTTACAGACAATTTATGTACTTCATGTACCGATTCTACAAATATTTCGGTGGGCACTTCAACATTAACACCTGCCGCTAGCGTATCACTTAATGTGTCTTCGGAAGTGTTAACAGATATTTCAACATCCGAAGGCGTCGATACCTGTGTATCAATATCTACATTCAGACCTGCAGTCATTTGTTCAATTTCAACCTCTGGGATTGCAGCTACAATCGGCACTGGATTAGCAGCCAGCACAAACGTTCGGTCAGCTAGCACAGCCGCCCCGTCAGGATCACTTACGACGGTCAGCGTCCGTGGTGTGCCTGAAAAACCCAAAAATCCAACAACAGAAAATGCACCGTCAGCATTTGAAGTGACGCGTTCAACTTCAACATTGTTCACCATAATAGCCACAGGAAGATCTGGCATAGCTAAACCAGATACAACAAATCCACCATCACGTTCGAAACGCAAGTCAGTCAATGTGACCACAGCAACAGTTAATGACACAGCAGGTAATAGCGCCTGGACATCATCTTTGGCGGGTGGCGTAGTGGTCCCTGCTTCGATGACAGAAGTAGGGACCACGGGAACAAGTGTCACATCAGCCGCGATATCTTGCGCAGAATTTTGTACCGGCGCAGGTTGCGCGTTGGTCCGATACGGCATCGGCCGCAGGTACATGCCAACTGCAATTATCACAGCCGATACAAGACCACCTGTGATCATTAGATTTTTCGTTTGCACAATTTTGCTCCCCAGCAGTTGGCAGACTGTAACTAGGACATTAATACGGGTCAAAAACTGCTTTTGCACCCCCTCCCTTTAGATTGGACCACCCCATGACATTCAACACATTATTCAAGAGCAACTTTTCTGTTTGCGTCTACTGCGGCTCGCGTGATGGTACAAATCCTTCCTATGCTCAAGCGGCAACAGATTGCGGTATGATGCTGGCAAAAAACGGCTGGCGGTTAGTCTATGGTGCAGGTGATGTCGGTTTAATGGGGCGCGTTGCGCGCGCTGCACAAGCAGGTGGTGGAGATACATTTGGTGTCATTCCCCAGCACCTGATAGACTCTGAGGTAGGCAAGATTGACCTGACAACTTTTATCGTTACCGAAACCATGCACGAACGTAAAAAGGTCATGCTGATGAACGCCGATGTTGTCGTTGTGCTGCCAGGTGGTGCGGGATCGATGGATGAAATGTTTGAGGCGCTTACTTGGCGGCAGCTTGGCCTACATACAAAACCAATTTTTGTGCTAAACCAGAACAACTACTGGAACCCGCTTTTGACACTATTGGATCAAATTATCGACCAAGGATTTGCAGATCCCAGCCTGCGTGATTTCTTAAACATAGTGCCCGATGTGGAAACATTAACTAAAGACCTTTTTAAAATTCAAGGTAGCGTCGCGTAGCTCAAAAATACAATTGGTAAATTTGTGTGGTTTATTCCTTTTTGGTGAGAAATTATAATAATCTATATAAAATTAAAATTTAATCCTGCCTTATAGGTGAGCTAGCTTTTATAAATATAAGACACTGAGTTCATTTCAGTTTTTTAAGATTTGAGTAAATATAATTGAGGTTAATCAAAAAGTATTGTCATATTTAAGCTCGAATTCACCATTTTCGATAACGAAAATTCAATAGTCAACACGGTTTTCCTGAGAATAACTTCAAGATCAGCAATAATCAATAACTCCAACATACCCAACGAAAAAAACCGTTAGCTTCAAGAATAGATTTAAATACCAGTCCACCTTTATTGAAAACACGTGTATCGCATTCAGAGCCTTTAAAGATGATGAAACTGGCAAAAAAAATCACCGATGGTTACGGTTTAGTCGATAACGGCGCCCAGATTAAATTTGAATTTACAACTTCTTTCAAACACAAATTCCTAAAATTCTAAAAATCCTACACTCACCATAGTAAACATGCTTTAGCGAAGAAACTAAACAAATGGTACATGAGGGATAGTGTACGACACAGAATTTCTGGGCAAAGGTCCCCACGTCCAAACTAGCAGGTTCCACAATGATGCTTCAGAATACAAAAGCTTATTACCCTGCTTTACAACTAGTGTAGTGGAGACGACCACCAACGGCTTTATCGCAATGTAGAATCTCATCGTGAGCGACCAATTTATGGCATGCATAACAGGTGGCAGGAACTGCGCTGAATTGGCCATATGAATCTAGGTGGCGCTGCTTTTGTCGCAGATATCTCATAAATATTCACAAAAACGCGTTGGGCATCCGCATGCTGATAGAAAATGTCATCGTGTCACCCAAATACCTTATACTACTGACAGACCTACAACTGAGCGTGAATTTTGGTAAGGACGACGTGTAGCTGGCATTTATAGACTTGGTAGGCATGCAGTGCATCAAAAAAGTGGCACACCACGTTTTTGCGCTATTTAAGTCTAATCTGTGCCCATCATTGAGTATTAATAGTTATTGATAACTAGACCAAAAACTAAAAAAACTAATATGTGATATAACAGCTACATTTGATCAAAAAAATGAAATTTGGGCTAAATCCCTCAAATTGCGAAATCATCACTTCAACTTCGAGTTCTGTATTGAGTACACTATTTTCCAAAGTCAGAGCGCTTCAAACAAACGCATAAACACATAATTTAAAGTACGACCTTAATACCAAAACTGCCATAGTTTCTGAAAAATATCCTTTGAAAGCGTTTCATTTTTGATTGTGATCAAAAATGACAGTGCATAACCAGGATTCACTACATAAATACCTTTGCATCAATTGTATTTCATCACACTTCGGCACCTAAAAGAAAAAAAGACCCACCCTTTCAAGTGAGTCTTTCAAGAAAAGTTTAGAAAACATCACATGCGCGAAGCGACGTTTTCCCAATTGACCAAGTTATCTAGGAAATTGGCCAAATACTTTGGACGCGCGTTACGGAAATCAATGTAATAGGAATGCTCCCAAACATCGCAGCCCAGCAAAGCAGTTTGGCCTAAGCAAACAGGGTTAACACCATTTTCAGTCTTAGTGACTTTTAGACTGCCATCAGTATCTTTAATCAGCCAAGCCCAGCCAGAACCAAACTGACCTGCACCCGCAGCAGAAAACTGCGATTTAAAATCATCAACCGATCCAAAGTTATCTTTGATCGCGGCCTCAAGTTCAGAAGGCATTGCCCCACCGTTTGGACCCATCATTTCCCAAAACTGGTTGTGATTCCAAAGCTGGGAGATGTTGTTGAAAATCCCTGATTGCGCAATTGAGGAAGCATCATAAGTGCCTATAATAATTTCTTCCAAGGACTTGCCGTCCCATTCGGTACCCGCGATTGCCTTATTACCGTTATCGACGTAAGCATTGTGATGCTTGTCGTGGTGATACTCAAGCGTTTCGGCGGACATGCCTTTGACCGCAAGCGCGTCGTGTGGGTATGGAAGATCAGGGAGTGCGAAAGCCATTGGGAAACCTCATGTTTGAAATTAATAAATATCACTCTTAACAAAGCCCTAAGTGTCTCAAGGTCAAGGCGAATGAGTCAAATTAGTCACAATCAGTGTCATTTTAAGTTTGAAATAAAACTTTCAAATTTTTTTTCGTTACATTAACAACACCACTGAACAACAAGAAAACATTGTTATTCCTGTATAACAACTGCTGTAAACATACCAGGAACGCATTTAAGAATGGCAGATCACGAGTGTTCCTGATTGTGAGATTTCAAAAAAATTTAACCTGTTTAATTGATCTAAAAGCTTAATTAGGAGAAGCCACTAGACTTAAAAATAAGCCAGAGGCTACACTTTAGGTGTTGAAAACGGAACAATTAAGTGTAGTGCGCAGCCCCCACAGCGTTTTCAGCTGCCTGAGTCAAAAGATCTTCAGCGTAATCTCCAACTGATTGGAAACACACCACATCAAAACCTGTGTTGTGCATCCAAAATGCTGCAGCGACCTGGGCCATACGTGTCCGCCTGAATTGTCCAACACAAAAACTACTTGAGTGGAGATCAACGGGACAAACCCGCGCTAAAACATCGCGCGCGTTCGTTCCTAAAACACT
Organism: Octadecabacter sp.; assembly: GCA_047635635.1. GTDB lineage: Bacteria > Pseudomonadota > Alphaproteobacteria > Rhodobacterales > Rhodobacteraceae > Octadecabacter. Next base: position 7,802 of record JBLILC010000017.1, read on the forward strand.
GAAAACCGCCCGCGCATCCGATACGTCAGCAGCTAAATAATGCTTACCATTTAAAGTATCATCGATATGATTCACGCTTTTTGCCACATCCGCATAGGGCACAACCAACAACAATTCATCCGGCGACATCCATGCAACACCTGACGTTTTATTACCCAAAAACTGGCCCGAGGTTGGCATACTTTGTCCCGTCACAGCTTTGATGGATTTTTTCATCAATGTACTCTTTAAATCACCACGTAGTGTGATCATTCCGCGCTCAGTAACGCGCATGACCTGCGCTAAGTCAGACATTTTGCTTCTCCCCAGTCGGATCATAAAAAACCACATTCACAATCTTCGCCTGCACTTCAGTGCCATCAATTTTAGGGAATGTAATAACTTCCCCCATACGATCTGGCCCGTCGTAAACTAGTCCCAACGCAATACCACGCTCCAGAGTAGCAGAATAATACGTCGACGTGATTCGCCCTTCCGTATTGCGTTGCCCGTTTGCGTTTTCACCGTCTAGGACAGCATAGGCCCCGTCTGGGATAACCGACCTATCAGTACTTTCTAGCCCAACAAGTTTCCACCGCTTTGGATCAACCATGTGGCTGCGTAACTGGCCGCGTTTACCAACAAAGTCTTTCTTTTTCTTTGAAATTGCCCATGAAAGCCCAAGATCCTGGGGAATTACTGTACCGTCGGTCTCATCACCAATCATAATAAAGCCTTTTTCAGCACGCAAAATATGCAAGCATTCTGTGCCATAAGGCATGATCCCAAATTCTTGTCCCGCCTCAAAAAGCGCCTCCCAAAATGAAGCTCCTTCGCTGGCTTTCACCGCAATTTCGTAGGACAGTTCGCCAGAAAATGAAATGCGATAGGCGCGACAGTTAATGCCACCAATCACCCCATCCCGCCATTGCATAAACGGCAGCGCCTCAGCGCTCAAATCCATTCCACCTAGCTTTTCCAATACCTTACGAGCATTCGGACCAACAACGGCGACCTGCGCGAATTGTTCTGTCAAATTGGCGACGTAGACGTCCCAGTCCCACCATTCAGTCTGCAGCCATTCTTCCATGTGCGCATGTACGGTGTCTGCTCCACCCGTGGTCGTATGGCACAGCCATGTATTATCATCGATACGCGCAACTACACCGTCATCACTAAGAAACCCGTTTTCGCTGCAAATCAAACCATAGCGACATTTGCCAATCGGCAATGTTGACATCATGTTGGTGTATATCATGTCAAGAAACTTGCCTGCTTCGGGGCCTTTTACAATCAGCTTTCCAAGCGTCGATGCATCCAGAAGACCAAGATTTTCACGGGTATTCTTGACTTCACGATTGACCGCGTCTTCAATACTTTCATCACCACGCCGATAGGTGTATGCACGACGCCATTGACCGACGGGTTCCCAATAGGCGCCGTTCTTGTTGGACCATGAATGAATCGGTGTTTTCCGCAAAGGCTGAAACAAGTCGCCGCGTGCCTCACCACCAATAGATCCAAGAGAAATAGGTGTATACGGCGGGCGAAACGTCGTCGTACCAGTTGCAGGAATAGCCTGCCCTAACGCGTCAGACAACACAGCTAAACCATTGATGTTACTAAGCTTACCCTGATCTGTTGCCATGCCCAAAGTGGTATATCGCTTGGTATGTTCAACGCTTTCATAGCCTTCTTGTGCAGCTAATTGCACGTCACTGACTTTGACATCGTTCTGAAAATCTAACCACATTTTCGAACGTAGTTTATACCCAGCCCCCTGCGGCATGATCCAGACTGGCATCAATGGCACCTCCTTCGGCGCATCGCCCTTTGCCGACTTGCCAGTCTTACCAATGGCACCTGCTAGTTTCGCCGCAGCAGAACCCGCATCATGACCACTTACAAGACAATCGTGGGTGGTCATAGCACCTTGCGCGATACCTGCGGTCGACACAAAACCTTTTCCATCAGCTCCCAGTGGCGGGCGGGAAGGATCGGGGCGAAAATGGCTCTGCACCTCATCCCAGATCAATTTACCACCGCAATGTGACCAAAGGTGAACAACAGGCGACCAGCCGCCAGACATTGCCACGACGTCACAATCGATTTTTTCAAGCACACCGCCGCCTTCACCAGCTTGGGAACAGATCGCAACCCCGGTGACGCGCTTGCCGCCATGGACGGAACTTATTGCTTTGCCATACAAAATTCGAATGCCAAGTGCTTCTGCTTCGCTGGCCAATGGTCCAGCAACTAAACGAGCATCAATGATGACAGGCACGTCGAGGCCCGCCTGTTTCATCACAATACCAGTGCGATAAGCGTCGTCATTATTCGTAACTACAACTGTTCGGTCCCCAACCGAAGTACCAAAATTTAATGCGTAATCACGCACAGCAGATGCCAACATTACGCCTGGAATATCGTTACCAGCGAATGACAAAGGACGCTCAATCGCACCCGTTGCAGTCACAATTTGCTTGGCACGAATGCGCCACAACCGATGACGAGGCCCAGTTTTCTCAGACAAATGGTCAGTCAAGCGTTCGTAGGCCAAGACATAGCCATGATCATAAATACCTGCGCCCATACAGCGCGCAACGACCATGACATTTTTCATTTTTTCAAGATCTTGCAGAACGATCTTCACCCATTCTTCAGCGTCGATTCCATCAATCTGGGCACCATCCACAGGCGCACGTCCACCCCAGTGGGTGGTTTGTTCAACCACTAAAACCCGCGCACCCGTACGACCCGCAGCCAATGCCGCAGATAGGCCAGCGATACCACCACCGACAACCATAACATCAACATGGGCATAAAAATGTTCGTAAATATCAGCATCACGATCTTTTGGAGCTTTACCCAAACCAGCAGCGTGACGAATGATCGGTTCATAGACATGCTTCCACATAGGGCGCGGATGGATAAACATTTTATAGTAGAATCCAGCAGGCATAAAACACCCCAGTTTGGCGTTTATCGCACCAACATCGAATTCCAACGACGGCCAGTGGTTTTGCGATGACGCTTCAAGCCCGTCGAAAAGATCCTGCGTTGTCACCCGTTGGTTGGGTTCAAAATGCCCGCCGGCACCTAGATTAACCAAGCCGTTTGGTTCTTCCGCACCAGATGCCACGATACCGCGCGGTCGGTGGTATTTGAACGATCGACCAACCAGCATTTGATCATTTGAAAGAAGGGCTGACGCCAACGTATCCCCCTCAAAACCACGCATTATTTTACCATTAAATTTGAAACTGACGGGTTTCTTGCGGTTGATCAGTCGGCCCCCGTTATAAACGGTTTTTTCCAGACGCGTGCTCATGTTGCTGCTCCCCCAAACTCACGCCAGCTCCAGTTAGGACGCTTGACTTTGATTTTTTCAATCAACGCTTTAGGAGGTTCCAATGTCTGTGCAGAATAGGTGCCAAACACTTCCAAAGTCATCGTACAGCGCGCTGCATGGAACCACTTGCCGCAGCCAAAACTATGACGCCAACGTTCAAGGTGTACCCCTTTCGGGTTTTCACGTATAAACAGGTACCCCTCAAACTCTTCATCGTCTGACCCCGGCCCAAAGCGTTTCAAATGTGCCTCGCCACCAGCTTGCAGTTCAGTTTCTTCTGCGTGAACCCCACAATAGGGGCATTCAAGAATTAGCATGGGCGGACCTCCGTTGTGGAGGCATTGGAGCCTCCAAATTCAAATTGAGGGGGCTGAAACCAGGATGAAAACTTAGCTGGGTCAGCGGACACCCCTAAACCGGCAAATACTGAGGCTGGCCTAACAGTTACTATCCGAGAGTGTTGCTTCTCATTTGACTGAAAACATTTGGTCCCTTGGCGCCATGAAACTTGTATTTTATCTAAGCGAAACATCAGCCCCATCAAAAACGGAGTAAAACACTTTAGCAACGCCCATGATGATGGATGCCACGCTGCCAATGCTTCATCCTTAGTCTCTGCCGTTTGCAACGCTGTATGAACAGTCGTGTGCCAATTTTGATACATTATAGTCAGCCATCCTAAGTCCCACTGATTAGATAAAGTCAGAGTGGCAGGTTTGCCATTGCGAGGAATATAAGAGGAAGACGACGGGGTCTGAAGTTGGGTGGTAGCAAGAACGGGAGATTTTTGCTTGCCGTATTCTGCATGAAAAGCGAGTATTATCATACTTGCCTACCGTTTCCGTTCATCGAGCAGTGAAAATGACGCCATTTTCCCATTGTAGAATTGAGATTGTGGCAAGGAAAAATCCATTTTAAAGTAGTTACTTTAAATGCTTGAAAGGTTTTATAAGAGCACTTTTGAAAAAAATTTCTCAGGACAAATATAATAACTATTGCTGATACACCCAAAGGGCCAAATTTTTTATAAAATTCTGATAATCTCTTAGGTACTACGTATGAAACAGCAGCGACAAACCCAGATATTAATAAATTCATTTTTTGATCAATTAACTTATCCAACATCAATGTGCGACTCCTGCCGCGACGCTCTCATCGATAAACTTACCCTCACGGAAGCGATACATCGAGAAATTATCCGTCAAGGGTGACGCGCCCTTGGCCATCAGCTCTGCCATCGCAAAACCCGACCCCGGTATCGCCTTAAAACCACCCGTACCCCAACCGCAGTTCACAAACACGCCTTCAACTGGTGTTTTTGATAAGATTGGTGATCGATCGCCCGTCACATCCACAATACCACCCCACTGACGCAGCATTTTCAAACGCGATAATATAGGAAAAGTTTCGTTCAAAGCGCGCACGGTTTCCTCAACATGGTGGAACGATCCGCGCTGAGTGTAATTATTAAATCCGTCTGTACCGCCACCAATAACCATTTCACCTTTGTCGGACTGAGATAAATAACCATGGACTGTGTTAGCCATCACAACAATATCCATGCAGGGTTTGATCGGTTCAGACACCAAGGCCTGCAACGCAACACTTTCCATAGGCAAACGGAAACCCGCCATTTCAGCTAACGTGCTGGCGTGACCTGCCACAGCCATCCCAAGTTTATCGCAATCTATCGCCCCTTTGGTGGTGTCGACACCCACGACTTTACCACCGTTCTTACGCACACCCTTGACTTCACACTGCTGTATAATGTCCATTCCCATATCGGAACATGCACGCGCATAGCCCCAGGCAACCGCGTCATGTCGTGCTGTTCCACCACGGGCCTGCCAAAGACCACCTAAAACGGGATAACGTGGGCCTTCGATGTTCATGATGGGACACAATTCTTTAACCCGAGATGGGTGGATCCATTCAGTCGTTACACCCTGCAACGCGTTAGCGTGGGCCGTACGCTGGTAACCGCGAACTTCGTGATGTGTCTGAGCCAGCATAATCACACCACGCGGTGAAAACATAACGTTATAATTTAGGTCTTGCGACATTGTTTCATATAAGCTGCGTGATTTTTCGTAAATCGCCGCTGACGGATCCTGTAAATAATTAGACCGAATGATCGTCGTGTTGCGGCCCGTGTTGCCTCCACCAAGCCAGCCTTTTTCAATGATCGCAACATTGGTGATGCCGTAATGCTTGCCAAGATGCCACGCTGTCGCCAGACCATGGCCACCTGCACCAACTATAATAATATCATATTTTTTCTTTGGGGTCGGCGCACGCCAGTGACGCTCCCAACCTGAATGATAACGTGTCGCTTCACGGGCGATGGCAAAGGCGGAAAAGCGGCGCATGTAGGGTTCCCCAAAATTAGGAAGTAAGTTGAACTTGTTCTGCGCCGATGGCTAAAAAAGAGGATACTCAGCGCGGCACTTCAGTACACATTTACGACAACACGCGTAATGGTCGCAAGGTTCGAAGCGATTGACCCTTTTGTGGGGCGGGCGAAACGATTATATCAATTTCAATGACATTAGGAATAATCATTTTTTGGCTTGTTTGTGCCACAGTTACGACGCTGGCTATTGCAGCAGTATCGGCTCCATTGCGGCGTGAATATACGCCAGATGCCACACCAGATTTTGGTGTAGATACTGACATTGACATTTACCGTGATCAACTAAGAGAAGTAGATCGTGATCTAGCCCGTGGTGTGCTCGATACAACAGAGGCAGACCGCACACGCATCGAAATTTCGCGCCGCCTGCTGCATGCAGACGCCAACACGCGGAACTCAGTGACTGGTGCGCCCCGCACTCCAACAAGTATTGTAATGGCAGTACTCACCGTCGCGATAATACTTGGCGCTGGTGGAATATATTATAAGCTTGGCACTCTCGGTTACGGTGATGTACCACGAGCGCAACGTATTGCCGATGGCGAAAAACGCCGCGAAAATCGTCCTTCTCAAGAAGAAGCCGAAGGTGCCAATCCTGAAATTGATGCAATCTCACAAGCGGAAGTTAGCACTCGCGAAATTTTGCAGGCCTTGCGCGGTGTGGCTTTAAATCACCCATATGAAGTACGGGCTTGGACCTTCCTTGCACGAACCGAGGCCAGTGTCGGCAACATGCAGCGCGCCTCCCGTGCACAAGAAAGAGCCATCACCTTACTGGGCGAGGCTGCCATTGACCTCGACTATGTCCGCTTACTAGATTTTCTAGTGACTGGCGTCCAAGGCTATGTGTCACCCGAAGTCGAAGCCCTCACAGTCAGCCTGCTCCAATCTGACCCCGACAACACTGCAGGGAAATATTACGCCGGCCTACTTTATGCCCAGAATGACCGCCCTGACCGTGCGTTTAGTTACTGGCGTAGCGTGATTGAAGACAGCGATCCGAACACATTATACTGGAATTCCGCCGCCAGACAGATATCCGACGTGGCAGCACAACTTGGCATTGACTACGCCCTTCCCGACCAGCGTGGGCCAACGGCGGACGACCTTGCAGAAGCGCAAGACATGACTGATCAAGACCGCAACACGATGATTAAAGGCATGGTCAGACAACTGGCGGATAGATTAGCCTCCGAAGGCGGCCCACCACAAGACTGGGCGCGGCTTATTTCATCACTTGCAGTGCTGGGCGAAACTGAAACATCACTGATTGTACTGTCCGAAGCTGAAACGACCTTTGGCGGTGATGTTCAAGCAGTTGAAATTTTGCGCCGCGCTGCAAGAGAAGCCGGATTAATTGAATGATATTTGAAGACGTTATCGATTTTGCCGCAGCACTCCCACGCTACGCCCCACTCGCGGGCCTAGATCTTGGCACCAAGACCATTGGTGTGGCGGTTTGCGATGGTGGGCTTATAATTTCCTCGCCGTTTGAAACCATTCAGCGGACGAAATTCCAAGCTGACGCCGCAAGACTTTTTGAGATCATATCACACCGTGAAATCGTTGGTATTGTACTTGGATTACCGCTCAATATGGATGGCTCGGAAGGTCCACGCGCGCAATCAACCCGCGCGTTTGCCCGCAACCTGACTCGCCTCACCGACATGCCTATTACTTATTGGGATGAACGTCTTTCAACTGTGGCAGCTGAACGCGCCTTGCTTGAGGCGGATACATCCCGAAAACGCCGCGCAGAAGTAATCGACAACATCGCTGCCAGTATAATCCTGCAAGGACTGCTGGATCGCCTTCGTAACATCAAGGCTCAAGGATAAATCACACTATGACTTTAAATGAAAACACAGATAATATTTGGAAACGAGGAGAAATCGAGAGCCCCTGTATCAAGATTTGCGTCATCCATCCAGAAACTCGCCTTTGTACTGGGTGCCTACGCAGCATTGAAGAAATTGGTATATGGTCGCAACTCACCCCAGAAGTCAGGAGTGAAATTATGAACGATCTTCTTAACCGCGCAAAATTGATAACAAAACGTCGCGGTGGACGCGCTGGCTGTATCATAAATAGGAATGGGGCACCTTTAATTTAAAAGTATAGCCGCAATAGCAGCGCTCCAGAAAAATCATTTCATCTTTATTTAAGTAAAAAATACTCCACAGGGTCGCTCAGCGTAAGATCCAATCTGTCGGATCGTCAAACTCGGGTCGAAAATACGCAACCATCCGTCCTTGTGGTGGAGCAGTCATACCCCGACCCCACGGAACAACACCGTGCACCGCAAAACGATCCAGCAACACCGACTGGCCAACCAGTAACGGTACCTTGACAGCCTCACATGTTTCAAAAACCGCCTGCCGCACTGCAATATAGGCATCGGTCACATCTACACCCCGCGGGTCACCAGACCCAATTTTCCCTGCCAGCGCGGCCCGCACTGCAACGTGACTTCCCCGCCAAACAACCAGAGGGCAAGCATTACTTTCGTTTAGAGGCAAGCCAAGAATGAACGCGTGGGGTTCGCGCACAATCCGTCGCCCTTCCTCAAGATGCAGTCCGTCAACGTGAGCAGCGCATCGGTCTATGCGAAACCTGTGTGCGGCCTCACTCTCGTGCGGATCTCTTTTCGGATAACCTTTATAGATTACAGAGACCTGTGCGCGGTGCCACGCTTTCGGTTTTTTAACGATATTGTCCCACGGACCCGACAGATCGACGCCTACTATCGATCCGTCTGCCAAATTAGGCAATGCCCCGACACCAACAAACCAAGTTCCCCCATGACGTAAAGATTTGAGGCGCTTGTCGGGGTCATTTGAAATGTCACAGACGGCCAAATGAGCGCTTGTGGCCCAACAGGCCACCTGCACGGTTGGTTCAAAAACGACGAAACCATCTATTGCAAAATCAGCCAAGCATCACCTTGCGCAGCATGTTTAAGGCCACCAAGATCAAAAATGCCCCAAACACCCGCTTAAGTGGTTTTGGATCCATGCGGTGCGCCAATGCCGCGCCCCATGGCGCTGTAATTAGTGTCATTACAACAACCGCACCGAAAGCGCCAAAGTTTACCGAACCAACAGTTAATGGCGGTGCGACCGCAATGTCTGCGAACAAAAAAACAAGCACTGCTGGTAATGCAATAATCACTCCAAATCCGCTCGCGGTAGCGACCGCACGGTGGATCGGCACGCAATAGAGCGTCATAGTTGGCACGCCAAAGGATCCTCCACCAATTCCCATAAGAACTGATAAAAAGCCAACTAACGGTGATAGGATAGCGCGCCTTACCCCCATGGGCATTGTGTTACCAAGCCGCCAGTTTGAACGGCCAAACATCATGTACAAGCCAATACACATGCCCAAACCACCAAACAGTGCCTGTAATACAACCGAGCGAAGTTGCGTTGCCACAGCGACACCAATCAAAGCACCAATTACAATTCCAACGCCCCAGCCACGCAAAATGTCCCATTCAACCACACCCTTTTTATTGTGAGAATTCAGGGACCTCATCGATGTAAAGATGATAGTCGTCAGCGACGTACCCAGACAAATCTGCATCAATTGCGGGCTATCATAACCAAGGGCAGAAAATGCATAGAAAAACGAAGGTACCAAAACAATACCACCTCCGACCCCCAACAGCCCTGCCAAAACGCCCGCAAATGCGCCAATGAACATAAGCAGCCCCACGAGGGGCAAAAGGACCGATATATCAGGCATCACTCACTCCAGTTTTGTTTGCATAAGCCTTGCCCCGAACGAAGCGGCGTAACAACCCTAGGCAGCCGACTGTTTCATCGCGGCCACCGCATCCTCGACGACTGCCCAGCTTGCACCGTCTCGGTGCGCATTTTCAGACAAGTAGCGTCTCCATTGTCGAGACCCTGGCTGGCCTGCAAAAAGGCCCATCATATGCTTAGTTATATGGGCTAACTTTCCACCGCCACAGCTTTGATCAACAACGTGTGCATCTATATAGCTACGCATTTGCAATACGATATCCAGCGGATCAGGGCCTTCATCATCACCCCAAATTACCGCATCGGCACGCTGCAAGATATCTATTGGATTGTGATACGCTGCCCTCCCGATCATCACTCCGTCTAATCCGAGGTCAAGCAATTCTTTCGCGTGCTCCAGCGAGGAAACACCGCCGTTGATTGAAATATGCAAGTTTGGGAACAACCCTTTCATCCGTAACACCAAATCATAGTCTAATGGAGGAATATCGCGGTTTTCTTTTGGGCTTAACCCCTTCAACCATGCCTTTCGTGCATGGATCGTAACACGTGTCACGCCGACCCCAACTATGCGTGCCAAAAATTCCGGTAAGACTATTTCAGGGTCCTGATCGTCCACACCTATGCGACATTTCACTGTCACCTCAGATGATTGTGCTTTAATCATCGCGGCGCAACATTCCGCTACCAAAGCAGGCTGTTCCATTAATACAGCACCAAAACGGCCTGATTGCACACGGTCCGACGGACAACCTACATTAAGATTAATTTCATTATACCCTTCATTTGCACCCATAACAGCAGCTATCGCTAGTTCAACGGGATCAGAACCACCAAGTTGCAACGCAACTGGCTGTTCCAAGGGATTAAAACGCAACAAATGATGTGCCTGCCCACGTACTAGTGCCGGCGACGTTACCATTTCTGTATAAAGTAGCGCGCGCTTTGACAGGAGACGGTGCAGATAGCGGCAATGCCGATCCGTCCAGTCCATCATAGGTGCGACAGAAAGTCGGGATGCCGAATTTAAATTTTTTCTCATGTACATACCTAAATTTTCGACACCAAAGTCAACAAGATCAACTTTTGCTATTTTCCAGTATTAAACTTATTTTTTAAGATTTTGAATATCATTTGTCATTTAATAGCAGGTCTAATCGCGCCCTGCATCCCCAGCCTCATGTTCCACCATGTTTAATTTTCCAACAGCCCAAAAATTATATTTTAAAATTCTTATGAATTTTTTATTCTTAAATAAAAACGCATAGTTTTAAAAATAAAGGATGAGCAACATTAAAATTGAGATTTTAAATCTAAATTTTACTATAATATCAGCATCTTTTTTTAAAGTTCGTACAATACAATCAATAGTTGTTAAGAGTTTTAAAATAGAAAAATTCTCAAAGGAGAAAGCCCTGAATAATCTACACATTAAAATCAATAAATTTAAGACCAAAGTTAACGGATAAAATATTTTTATGATAAATCTTACAATAATTAAAGCTAAATCACATTCCAACGTTTGAATTGAAAAAGTCAGTTAAGGAAAATACAGCGAACTTCAAAAGTCTATTACACTAGAGAGAGCGAAGATGGAGTATAAAAAATCTAGACTTATACTATTTTATATAGGTTTCATAAAAAGGAGCCGTAAGTAACGTAAGAGAGAAGACATAAAAAAGTTATTAAAGAAGTAATTATTGTGAAGTCTAAAACGCAAATGTTAATTTTTGCTGATCAAGTATTATTACCAAAAATAAATAATTATACGATCAACATTAACGGATCCAATGATATTACGCAGTCAATTGATGACACAAAATTACTCTGCAAACAGTTGTTTTAAAAAATAAAAAATTCTAAAATTTACAAAAACATTTAACACAATAACTTATTATTGTACAAAGACTTATCGTAAATGAAAATATTGATGAACTTTGGAAAAGTAGATTGGCCAGGAAGAGCGCATGCGGCAAATAAAGCTCTAGAAATTGTCTTCATATCGTCAAACAATCGATAGTAATTACTAATAATTTTAATGATAAAATTTGCAATTACTCTCTTATCTACGATTAGAAATATTTAAATATTCCATAGGACTAATCATATAAAGTTTAAAGATATTAGTGCTAAACATCAATAAATTCAGAAAAGATATTAATGATAAATGAGTGGCAGAAGATAAATCTGCATGTTCCAACGAAGATAATTCGCCCACCAATGCGCTTCAAATCTATTAACTCTGATACGTGAAAAATTGAATAATTACTACAACTCGAAATAAAGATGATCTTCCATGATTATTCCTTAAGATTTACAACCTAAGTAACTAAAATTGACCTAGTTCGTTGCCAAATAATGTCCAAAGCCTTCGAACGTTCTGCAATTACTTTATCGTCCCGTAGTTTTGCAGCAGCTTCAATCTCTTTCAACGTCTCTTGAAGTCTGTCGGCTCCGAAAACCGCAGAACTTCCAGCGACTTTATGTGTCCTAGAAGCCGTTTCAAGAAAGTCGTGCACCTCATCAGAGTTCAGCCAAATCTCCAACTTGTCTACCTCACTTACGAATCGTGAGCGTAGCTTAACAAAAGTTTTTTCACCTAAAGCATCACGGGTCTCTGCGTTGTGACTGTGATTAATCAGAATAGTACCATTGTTGTCTGAATGGTGCCCCGTTTGATCTAGAACGTTGCGAAGTGCATCGCGGGACAACGGTTTAGTCAGAATACCATTCATACCGTCTTTTAAAAATTCTCCTCTTTCTTCGATCATTGCGTTCGCAGTCAACGCATAAATTGACGTTTTAGCTGATGCGCCCTTTTCACTACGGATCGTACGGGTTGCGGAACGTCCGTCCATAACCGGCATACTAATATCCATCAGAATAATATCAAATTTGATTTCCTTGGACAACTCAACCGCTTCAAAGCCGTCATGTGCTTCCACCACAGTATGTCCGTCAGCATGTAGCATTTCACGCACAACAACACGGTTGATTTCATTGTCTTCAACCAAGAGTACTTTGAGACACAAGCCAGGTTGATGTTTTGTGATTTTAGCATGAATAATTTTAGGCATTTCAGCCACATGTACGTTCAATTTTATCCAAAACAAACTACCTTTGCCAACTGTGCTTTCCACACCAATTTCGCCGCCAAGTGCACGAACGAAACGTTTTGCGATGCTCAGTCCTAAGCCAGTTCCACCTACGTCGCGATCATATGCCGTATTCCCTGTAACAAAGTCATCAAAAACCCGTCTCGTTAGATTTTCAGACATGCCCTGCCCCGTATCGGTGATGCTAATCAGCAACTTTAGATCATCTTCAACACCAATATTTTTGATCGTTACCAACACTTTTCCTCTTCTCGTAAACTTCACCGCATTCCCAATGAGGTTCATCATGACGTGCTGTAAGCGATGGTGATCCGAAAGTATCCAATCATGCTTAACGCCATCCCACCTCCAAATTAAAGACGTTTTATTGCGCAATGCAGTGCCAGCCTGATTATCGACAATGTCTTGCATCAGTTCAGAGATATTTACAGGTTCAAGTCGCGTATTTAATTTACCAGCATCATAGCGCGTGATGTCCAAGACATCTGAAACATGGCTCAACAATAAACGACCAGACGTTTCCATGTAGCTCACATAACGGTCCTGATTTTTGTTTAATTCGGTATCGCGCAACAAATTCATGTTACCCAAAAGCCCGTTTAACGGTGTACGGATTTCATGACTCATTGTAGAAAGGAATTCTGTCTTCATTTTCTCGCTCGCGAGAGCTTTGTCATGTGCCATGACAAGCTCAGCCTCTGCCATGACTTCATGAGAAATATCACGCAGGAAGCTTATAAAAATCCTACCTTCTTCAGTTTCCGCATCTTGAGTTGCTATCTCTACAGGAAAGAAATGACCATCTTTATGCTTGGCTTCAAGTTTCAAACGGCCTTTACCAGTGAGTTGCATACCACCGCCAAACCTCACATAATCTTCTTTATTGTCATGGGCAGATCGCAAATTATTAGAAACCATTATAGTATCAATTTTTTGACCTAAAACAGCCACCTTAGAATGGCCAAATATAACTTCCGCGGCGGGGCTGAAGTCAATGATGTTACCATTTGAATCACACATCACAACTCCGTCCAAGGACGTACTCATCACACTTTCCATTCGTGACATTGTCTGATTCTTTTCACGTTCTCTGCGATAAACACGAGTATTTAATAGGTTGAGGTAAATAATTGCCAGAGCCAGCACTCCAATCAGCATTGCAATCGCAATTGCCAACTTAACCATCGTAAGAGCGACCGCTAGACGTTGAACGTCTACAGCTTTTGCAAATACTGCCAAGCCAGAGTTGCTTAGCGTTCGAACTACAGGGCGGATTTGAAGAGTCATAGTCAAAAGATCAGGCATGGCTCGCAGCAATTCTTCGTCAGCGGAATCTATTATTGTCACGGACTGATTAAGAAACGCGGACAAACCGTTAAGGTATTCAAGCGAAATCTTATTTGAACGAAGATCTTCAAAAGAAGGTGCTTCCTGAAGAGTAGTGACGCGACTAAAAAAAACATCAAACTCTTCGCGAAGCTGAATAATATCTACGGAATCTTGGCTGGCCTGCTTCGCAAATTCAAGAAATTCGACCTCTACTTGAGCCAAAGCCCATTGAAGATTATCGGACTGTGCCGAACCCAACAAGCGGATTTCTCTAACCACATTATAGGTCAAAAAAGCTACTAGTGCTAGTGTTACCAACCCCGCAGACACTATAAAAAAACGTTTTAAATTTACGATTTTCGATGCTGTGGCCGCCACTTTGATATTCCTTCAAATAGAAGTCATGATGTGAAAACTAGCGTTGCTCGACAGCCTCCAGTCTATCGAGTTGCCAAATGCTACGTAAATAGACAACTTCAGAACGGAAATCGGAGTTACTGTCATATGGATAAATCACCCAAAGTGGGCCCTTGTCACGTAATGACATTTCTTTGCCGTCTATCGAGTAGGCAATGATTGGGCCACCCTCTACAGCATCACTTAGAGGAATTTCTACCGAATAGTCGTTAATCGCAGATGCGAAGAAGTGACCATTTTGCAAACCAAGTAAATCTGCTAATGTATGTAAAGTTACCCCAGTAAAACTGCGAACTCCCTGTGTCCAGATAGTGCTTGTCTCAAAAGTTGTCGCCGGAAGTGCCAACAAATTTTTGCGATCAAATACAAGCGTATTCTCAACATTTAAGACTCCAATATCGCCAGATATCGTAAGAATGACGGGCCCTTCAGGCACCGGAAATGTCTCTCCCATTGCGTTTAATCCAGTTCCAAACGCCAAAACAATTCCGAGAGCAATGCAAAAAAAGGGCTTAGCCATGATATTATCCTTTGTTACGATAAAATCTTTATAAAGCCGAAGATTATTTAATACTCTTGAAAACCGGGTTATCAGCGCTGCCCCCTCGAATAGGTGTCCCATCCTATATGATAGGTGTATCAACTTATGTTATCAGCTGGCTTCGTTTATTACAATCGACCAAGAAACGTTCGAAATCATCGCGCAGATCGGCTCTAGCCAACGCAAAGGCCACCGTTGCCGCAACAAATCCCTGCACTGAACCGCAATCGAAACGTTCTCCTTCAAAACTGTATCCAGTTACTCCTACCAATGCGACATCAGCGTTGATTGCGTCGGTCAGTTGTAATTCACCACCAGCACCAGGCTCGAGGTTGTCGAGGCGATCAAAAATAGAGCTGTCAAGAATGTAGCGCCCAACGACGGCTCTTGTTGAAGGCGCTACATCTGCACGCGGCTTTTCAACTAATCCGCGCACATGCGCGATGCGACCGTTTTTATGGTCAATATCCAAAACGCCATATTTGTTAGTTTCGACACGCGGCACATCCATAGTAGCGACCATATGACCACCAATGTCACGATGGGCATGGATCATCTGCGCCAATGCGCCGCGCTTAGCCATTATAACGTCATCTGGCAAAATAACCGCAAAAGGTTCGTTGCCAATTAAGCGCTTTGCATGACGAACCGCATGACCCAATCCTAGAGGTTGTGACTGTCGCAGAAAAATTAACGATCCTTCCTGCATCTCTGTCTGATCAAGTGTAGCAATGGCTTTTGTCTTACCGGCTGCCTGCAAGCGATGTTTCAACAAAGCGGCTCTATCAAAGTAATCTTCTAGAGAACACTTCCCAGCTGCAGAGACAAAAATGAACTCTTCGATTCCTGCTTCGCGAGCTTCATCGACTGCATATTGAATGAGAGGCCGGTCAATGAGCGTCAACATTTCTTTTGGAATCGTTTTGGTCGCAGGAAGAAAACGAGTACCCATTCCAGCAACAGGGAAAACAGCTTTACGGATGTGTGTCATTTTGTGTCCCTTTAATTAAATGTTACATAAATCCTTCATCGCCCAAAAAAGCGATACTAATCAATGGAATAAATGGATATAAAAATGGCGCAGAAGGCGCGATATCCAATTTTTGAAGGCAATGCAGTGCACCAAAAAGACCAAGCCCTACCCAAAGGAATATGAGGGCTATCCAACTCCCTGTTAATTGGGACTTATTAATGCTATATGGTAAAACTAGGAAATCCTAAATTATTATGGATATATTATGAAAATTTTGATCGCAGATGACCACGAATTATTGAGAGACATGCTTGTTCAGTTTCTCGAAAATGAGGGTGGGTTTGAAACTGTGGCCGTTGGCACCTACGGTGAGGCAGCTGAGCGGATTTCAAAAGATGATCCTTACGACCTCGTTTTGCTCGACTACAATATGCCTGGAATGAACGGCCTCGATGGACTTAAGGCTGCGATTGCACTCGGGGATGGGCAACGTGTTGCATTAATTTCAGGTGAAGCTAACAAACAGATTGCCGAATTAGCGCTTGAGGCGGGTGCAGCAGGATTTGTTCCAAAATCTCTTCCTGCAAAGTCATTAATCAATGCTATTAAGTTCATGGCGATGGGCGAACAATACGCACCAATTGATTTTATGACAGCAGTTGAGACAATACAAAAAAACCCTCTCACTGATAAACTGACAGAACGTGAATTACAAATGCTACAGGGGCTGACCAAAGGTAAGTCTAATAAGGAAATTGCCCGTGATTTAGAAATTAGAGAACCAACAGTCAAATTACATATGAAAACGTTATACCGCAAAGTTGGCGCTTCTAACCGTACTCAAGCCGCCCTGATCGGTCGAGAAGCTGAACTTTTTTAAATATATTTATTTAATCATAGTAGCATTTTAATTACATCACTATCAAAGCCCAAATCCAAATGAGCTATACCTATTACTTTGCTATCCTCTTTCGAAAGAGGAGAGATATTGATTAAGTAAACATTGTTAAATTTAGAAGACTTTGCTCTGCCCAATAACGGAGAGATTATAAAATTATCCTAAAGCACCAAGACGCTCAACTGAAGGTTTTTGCGTCGATTTTGATGGCGTTCTGCCATTCCAAAATCAATATTTATATTGCTAAGTATAATTCACGTCCTTACCCAACAGTTTCTCATGCTGGTTTGGCTTGATACGATACAGCTTACACTTGCAGCACATTAGTAAGCGAGGTTCATAATCCCAATTTCAGTCTTGCAATAAATAAAGCCGACGGTGCGCACCAATTTGATACCCATATAGTTGATCTTTTCATGATACATGTCTGACCCGAACATACAGCATGAATTTGGTCCAGTTGACGCCTTAACCTGAACAACTAGAAACTTTTCCATCATTTTTTATAGCAATTTCATTAATGCATCAGAGTGGTATTAACACTCCTAGTAAATGTAACTTTTATTTTCTAAATAATCGTAGTTAATTTATGTAGACCTACAAACTGCAACTATCCACAGGCCAAGATTTTCAGCTTAAATTAGCAAAATTCCACTATTTATACGACTAAGGCTATCGCAAAAACCTTTAATTGATGCCAGATACCAATATTTCAGGTTGTACAGAATTTGAATGCGTTTCACGCTTATAAAATGACCACATACGTTGAAATGTGACAGATTTAACTAGTCGAGTAATCTTAATATGTACTATATTGATTATAAAGATTAGCAGAATATCAACTCTACAAAGCTCAGTACAATTGCTTTATTTAGGAACTGAACGACAGTTACTATAATAAGTCATTTGATAAGGGGATTTTGTTACATTGGGTAGTTCCGTCAGCAAAGTAATTCTTTTGATATTCAACGATAACTTTAGTCAGACCGCACTCATAAATTTTAAGTTTAGCATACACTTAAACATATTTTCGTCTTTTGCTTTGCTCACCACTGCCGTAACAGACGCTTTCATGATCCAGTGTAGGCTACACACACCGAACACCTAATAAAACGAAGCCGTAAAATATAGAAAATAAAAAGCACCGACTATAGCTATGAAAAAGGAAGCCTAAAAAGACAGGTAGGACATCTCATCACCATTCATCAGTTAAGAAAAAAATCGTCAACGTATACTTTATTAATACTAAAAACAAAATCTTCGTAATCACTGTCACCTCCCCCTACAATATCTTCAAAACCAATCAAAACCATTTCTTCAGAAGCATTAATTTCTAAAATCGCATGTTGTACACCATCGTCATTCATATTTGCGCCATAGCTATGAAAGATAGTTTTCCATGCTGTCTGTCCGTTAACTTGAAGCTGGATACCAGCTCCATTATTAACCGAAGCCTGGCTCCACCCATCACTACTTACAAAAACAAGATTATCAGTATCTGTTAAACCTGAGGCCCAGTCTGCTGCATTCTGCACAAGAAAAAACCCAAGTTTATTACCACTCTCAACGTTAGATATAAGAATTTCAGCTAATTTATCAGTATTGGCATTTTCGATCAGAATACGCGCATCAGTAATACTGCCATCTGGTGTGATTTCGTATACTCCAATAACATTTTGAAACCATGCATAACCAGTATCAAGCGACTTAAGGAGAAAATCCGCAGTACCATCGCCTTGCAGATATTCATCGCTGACGAACCCATTTACATGAGTCATGTCAACAGCCTGACCCTCAGAAAGATCTGGAATCAAACTTAAAAATAAGTTCGTTCCACAGTCAAGCTCTGAAACTTCCACTCTTTCAATACTAAAAACTACGTCTTCGTAGTCGCGGTCACCACCCCCTACAATATCTTCAAAACCAGCCAAAACCATCTGTTCAGAGGTATCAATTCCTGAAACTGCGTGCTGTACGCCATCGTCATTCATGTCTGCGCCATAGCTATGAAAGATAGTTTTCCATGCTGTCTGTCCGTTAACTTGAAGCTGGATACCAGCTCCATTGTTAACCGAAGCCTGGCTCCATCCATCACTACTAACAAAAACAAGATTATCAGTATCTGTTAAACCTGAGGCCCAGTCTGCCGCATTCTGCACAAGGAAAAACCCAAGTTTATTACCACTTTCAACGTTAGATATAAGAATTTCAGCCGATTTATCAGTATTGGCATTTTCGATCAGAATACGCGCATCAGTAATACTGCCATCTGGTGTGATTTCGTATACTCCAATAACATTTTGAAACCATGCATAGCCAGTATCGCGAGACTTAAGCAGAAAATCTGTAATACCATCACCTTGCAGATATTCGTCGTTTATGATCCCATTTACAAAGCTGGGGTCAACCACTTGACCCTCCACAAGGGTCGGCATGAAATTTCCCAATGGCGAAACGGACGTATATGCAACGGAGTTATTTACATCCGTGCAGTGTATAATGGGGTCATCAGCCGCTGCGACCTCAATCGTCAGTGTCGACATTTCACTTCCTTGACTGTCGGTCAGGGTATAACTCGCTACTGGAACTGCGCCATTATAATCGGCAACGGGAGTGAAGCTGTAAGCACCATCGATGCTTATTGTTAGAGCGCCGATCCCTCCAATTGTCGCGGTCCCGCCAGCCACAAAGGCTTCATCTGAACCACCATTGTCGGTGTCGACAGTAAAGCCTGTCACCGTAATAGCGCCGTCGAGGCTGCTCAGGCCAAAGTCGATTACATTGCCAATCTTTGTGACACCTTCAGGAGTTGAAACAGCCTCATCCCCATCCGTACCGTTCAGCCCTGTTCCACCTGTGGTAGCTTTATCTCCAGTCAAACAGGCCGGTGCTGTCTCTTGAACTGCCACAATTTCTATAATTAGTGCCGAAATCTGTGTGTTGATAGGGTTATCAAGATCAAGTGTTGTGTAGGTCGTTACAGGTCCTGGGCCATTGTAATTCTTAGCTGGGATAAAGGAGTATGTGCCATCACTATTAATCGTCAGTTCGACCTCGGTACGAAACGCTGTATCACCAGCATTATAGACAATATTGCCTACTCCAAACGTATCCACGATTACACCAAGGTCCCCCACAAAGGCTGTATCCTCAGGCGTCGTGATTGTTGTTGGGTCGAACAAAACACTCTCGATACCAGTGAAACTTAATGAGCCACCAGCATTTAAGGTAAATGTGCCATTTTCAGTACTTCCTACTTCGTATGTAAGAATACCAGCACCAAGACCATTTAGAACTAGAACGTCGTGATCATTGCCATCAGAATCTTCACCACCCGAAATAACACCACCAACGCCACCATAGATAACGTCAGACCCACCACCAGCGATCAGAGTGTCCGCCCCAGCCCCACCGTCTAGAATGTCAGCACCAGCTCCAGTTGTGATGATATCGTCACCACTGCCACCAGTGATGTGGAACTCCTCAACACCCGCATAAGTAGTTGCACCCATTAAGCCCGCATATGTTCCATCAACATCTATAGCCGTATTAGTAACCGACGCTGTTGACGCCGAAAAATCTGCAATAAACCGGTCATGTCCAGTTCCAGCAGTTACAGAACCCGCACCACCTGCATCTTTTATAATATCGTTACCGGCGCCAGTGACAATGACGTCAGCTGCGCTTCCAGTTTCAACGACATCGTTACCACCGCCGGTGGTAACCGTATTTACACCGACTGTTCCTGCTTCGATGACATTGTTGCCACCCATCGCAGTAATCGTGTCGATGGCGTCGCCAATTGTGACAAAATTGTCTCCAAATCCAGCCGTAACCGTATTGGCCCCATCGCCTGCGGCAATATAATTGTCCCCATTGCCAACCGTAATGGTATCAATACCACTACCGGCAACAATGACATTGTTACCCGATCCAGCGGCGATAGTATTGGCACCAACGCTTCCAGCATCAATGCAGTTATCTCCGTTGCCAGTCGTGATCGTATCAATACCATCACCAGCTATTATACGGTTGTTTCCGACCCCAGTTGGGCCAGCTGTAATCGTGTTGGCACCGTTCCCTGCCTCGATATTATTGTCCCCTTTACCGACGGTGATCGTATCGATGCCATCGCCTCCAAGAATGGTATTAGTACCAAATCCTGTTGGGCCAACCGTGATAGTGTTGGCCCCAATAGTGCCAACGCCAGCATCGATGTAATTGTCCCCATTACCAGTGGTAATTATATCAATGCCGTTACCAGCAATAATGACATTTGCGCCTGAAAAGGTTGGGCCAATGGCAATAGTGTTGGCGCCATCCCCCGCCTCGATAGTGTTGTCACCACCACCAGCGGAGATCGTATCAATACCATCGCCTCCCAAAATAGTATTGTTTCCAGATCCTACTGTAATCGTATTGGCCCCAATTGAGCCATAACCAGCGTCAATGGTATTTTCGCCATTTCCAGCTGTAAGCGTATCAATGCCACCACCACCAACAAAGACATTATCACCGTCTCCAACCACAACGGTGCTAGCGCCATCCCCGGTGTTGACATAGTTATTACCGTGAGCGGTAGTAAGAGTGATTGTGTCGATGCTATTGCCAGTTAGCACCGTAAAATTCTCAATCGAACCCGCAACAATCTCAACAGTGCCTGAACTTCCAGCAAAGGTAGCCGTAGTTGCTGAGACAGTACCTGTTGAAGAACTGTAGTCCACTACCAACCTGTCAACACCAGCGCCACCATCAACGAAATCAGTACCACCCGTAACCGTGATTGTATTATCACCTTCATTACCAGTTAATATATCGGAAGCACCCGAATCTGTAACATTAATTGGCGCGTCACCTACGAGAATTAAACCAGAAACGCCGTCCGCAATAAGCAATTCTATGTCTAATGACGCAGACGTCCCAGAGATGGTAATGTCATTTTGTGTTATAGTTACTGTTTCAGAACTATAACCAGGTTCCAAAACGATTGTATCACCAGGGTAAGCAACATCCATTGCTGTTTCAATTGTAGAAAAGGTGCCTGGCAATGGTAAAATATACGAATGATAATTAGTTGTGATTGTTAAAACACTCACTTTGATCTCCAATATTATATATATTCAGGGAGAGCTTATAATCACTCTTGAAAATATTTCTTAGCATATAGTAGATTGAGACAATCAAGAAAACGTAGTAAGTGGATATAATATATACTCTGTTGGATATATTTATTATAATTACCAAAAATTACTCTAATTTAATTTAAATTATCTTCAATTTTTTTGGCAATAATTTTACCTTAAGCTTTTTTATTTTAGAAATAAATTTTTTAATTGGGACAGCATGTTATGACGAAAAACATACTAATGGGACCGTTCAGCATCCAATGAACCATGTGCAGATCAATATTATAAAATGCAAAAATCATTTTTCAAAGATAGTAAACCAAGTTCGGTAGTATAAATGTGGCTTCAAACGCTTTAAATAAAAGATAACCCCCCATAAAAGGCCTGCCTTAAGAAGGCACTAAAATAAACTCTCTAATGAAAAGATAGTGAGTGGCATGAGATTAAAATACACTGGATCAACTCACTATTTAAACGCGAAAAAATAATTATAAACTATAAATATATCTATTTAAATAAGTAGTTTTTTTCAAAAATAGGAGAAGTGTTTTGAAGTACATTTCACAATTTATATAAAAATTAGTAAGATGTGATTATTTATATTAATTAAATAAATAAAGATAAAATTTATGCTAAAAATTATTCATTAATTTTGAATGATATCTGACTCAAAACACACAAGATAGATTTGATTATGTAAATAATAATGTAACATTTTAATAGAATTTGAATATTACTTAATCAAAATACTTTTATTTAAACGCTAATTTTTTCACAAAAGACCCTTCAAGTTCTCTCAAATGGATGCCTAATACTACTAGTGCAGGCCAAAGCAGATATACTTCAATTTCAATATTCTCACCAAACGAAAGCAACGTAAGCGTCATCATAATACCTAATGGTAATCGTCCTCTAGTTCCAACGGCCGCGTCTTGCAATGTAAGCGCCATCTGCCAGACAAAAGGTACAAGCAGGGCGCAAAAACCCACTAAACCTTTTACAAATAACAACCCATACCAAGTGTGATGACTGCCGATGGGCATGTATTCCACAATATGATTTCCGGGCTCCACCGTGGCATGGCCAAACCAATATCCATCTGACTGCCACCGTTCAATTGCAATTCTTTGCAACGTTTCGCGCACACGAGTGCTATCGGCCCGGACACTTTTGAATGCAAATAAAATATCAGTCAATTTTGTAGCCAGAATATTGCTCAGCAATGACATGGCAGCAGTAAACCCGGCCAAAATTTGCCATGCCCAACCATGCAGGATCAAAGGCAACAAGCGTGGTCCAATTGTGCAAACTACAAGCCCAACTAATCCCATACGCGATTTAGTGGCAAATATCATCACAGTTCCTGCCACAACTCCAATGCAACGCCATTTGATGTTTTTTTCTTCCATTGCAAAAAGAACCATAACAATCCCTAAAATAGCTGCAAACGGTGACCAAGGAGCATAAAACTGCCACCTTGGTGTCGAACTGGAAGGATCCCACGAAAATAGATAGACTGAAAAGTATTCTGGACCTGGCCCACCAATAGCTTTGAGAGGCGAAATATAGAGGCGCTCTGGTAGGCCAACATAGGGGGCCAGCAGCAGAAAAGGCAAAAGTATTATGGTCCACAGGCCAACAATGCACTGAGCTCTTATTAGTGTTTCACGGCGAATAGGCAATACGGCACCGGCCAGAGGAAACAGCGCCAATAGCGCCCATCCTTTGGCCCAACCGATAGACGATTTAATAGTTTTACCTGTGCCGAGCCCCCAGTCCAGATGACCAACCCAAAGGGCGATCAACATCAAAAACATGCCAACCAACCAGCCCCAGATCACTGGTGGAATGCTTCCTATTGTTTGCATATCAGGCCTTACGGCAGAGCCAAGATATATCAAGACCATAACTAATCCGGCCAGCAACCAAGCCAGTACCGGACCAACAATAAACAGTGCCCCTACCGCATAAAACGGCCAAGTCAGTGCAATCATGTGGTAGATAAGCCTCTCAATTGGGTTATTATCAATCATGTTTGCATATTAGGCGGGAAATTAGTGAAATTCTAATCCAGCCTATCACGAGGCTGCTCAACAACATCAGAGAAGCCACAATGCCTGCCAAAATTACTATCTTTTGGTTGGGTGATGATGGCTTATCAGGCAAAGATGGATTTTCCAAAACCTGCACAAGCGGATAGGATGCGTAAACGTCAGATTTGCTAGATTGCGCTCGGGCAATCGCTGAAGCGAAAACAGCTTCAGCAACTGAAAAATCTCGCTCAAGATCTTGCATTTTCGCAGCTGTTGGAGAAAAAGAAACAATGACTTGCTGGCCGTCGGCCTTTTGTGTCTCAAGCGTTACCAGCTGCTCAGTTGCGCCAGATACTTCAACATGCATAAGAACCAACTCAGCCAACAATTGTGCACGAGCTCCGTCGGGAGCAAGATCAATATTGCTCAATGCTTCGGCTTCCAGGCCAGTTATAGATTGTGCTAATGGCAAAGCTTCAGAAGCAAATTGGTCCCGAGCCGCTTGAGCTGCTTGCATACGGGGATGGCGTGTACCATAGCGTTGAGCGCTGGCGTCCGTTAGGGCTATTTCGGTAAGGGCAATTTCGTCAAGCAATGCAATGTAAGCTGTATTTGCAAACAGCTTGAGCGTGGCGGCAGCTATTACTGCATCCAGTCCCAGCTGCTCCTCTAGCGATGCTGTTGCTGCTGCTAAATCACTAAGGTTTGCACGCTCTTCCATAATAAGATCATCCAACTTGAAATACTGGTCCAACAAGACTTCGTATTGATTTACAGAGAATAAACCCGTCGATGTTTGTAGTGCTTGAATTTGAGTGCGGGTGTCAGCGACTGAGGCTCGATAATCTGCAATTGCTTTTAAACCACTGTCTTGGCGAGTGTCAGCTTCATCGGTGCGAAGAGCGTCTAATTCAGTAAAAAATGCAGATAAAATAGCATCGCCACGAGCCTGCGCATCTTGTGGAGTTGGACCTATGGTTTCAAAGTGAATAAGACTAGTTTGGTCTATTAATCGCACGCGAGGCTGGCCCAATTTAGAACGCGATAGATCAAGAGATGCAGCAGCAGCATCCACAATACGGTCCGCACCCAGAAGACGCTTGTATGTCTCAGTCGGACTGACCGAGTTACTCGCAAAGGCCGAGTTTGCATATGATGATGCCTGACCAATACCATTCAAATTCATGGAAGCAGAAGCACCAGATCCTGGCATAATCAACGAGGTAGTAGAACGATAGCTAAGTGGGGCAGTTTGAAGGTAGCCAAGAAGAGGTGCCCAGATCAATGTTAAGCCAAGAACAGCTGTCGCCAGATAGCGCGACAATCGTGTCATGTCATTGAGTTTTCCACCCATTACAGCGCGGCGCTTAAAATTACCTATTTCAGGATAAAAATTGCGGATAAACGGAATTCTCAGTGTGATCATTACCTGGTTCCTCTACCAATAATTTAACTAATTATAATAAATTTATCACTAGAGCAGAGGACCAATTTACGAGGGCATTTGATAATGTTGCTATTCTTTCGGATAGATCACTCCTTTAACGCATGCAATATAGTAATTTTTCAATACTAAAAGGATGGCTTGAAATAGTTTTGCACGGCCCTGGGCCACGACCTTGGAAGCATAAAAGTATTATCAATTTAAACATCTTCAAGATAAACGTTTTACAACTTTTTAAGTTTCAAAAGATGTTTCAGATAGAATTTTGATAAGAAAAAATTGTCGGACTGGACTTGGCATTATTTCTGTAAAAAGTTTATCTTATTAATATAAAAGACTATAAATGTTGTTCTAAAAGATTTTTTTGGATTAGCTTCAATTATACAATATTAAGTAATATGAAGTATTGTCGTATAAAAAAATTTATTGAAGATTTTTTTTACTAGATAATGGCTATGGATGCTTTATTAATATGGCCAATAGCAAATTTCTGTGAAAAGCTCAGCTTTAGCAAAAGGTGTAACTTCAAAATATCCCAAGTTTAGAACTCTATAAAAACGTGGTAAAGTATTAAACAATAAATATTTTCCACAAAATAAATCATTAATACAAAAAAATAATATTTGAAAA